>JAHDIS010000071.1 GCA_020630695.1 Paracoccaceae bacterium
GGGTTACTTTGTCGTTTTCACGGATCAGCCGATGTTTCAGGGCGCGGAGGCATTCTTGGACTGGTTGCGGGCTGAAACTGCATCTTGAAGCCAATCCGAGAACACCGTCGCCGGTTCCGACGCCGTGGCCCTATCTGGCCGGACGATGAAGTACCCATAGTCTGGCAGCACGATGTCAGACAGCCGATGAAGCTTGCCTGCTGCCAACTCATCACCCACCAGATCATCCATCAAAGCGACGCCCTGGCCGTTGATCACAGCCTGAACGCGCACATTGGGATCCGGCACGATCAACACGTCTCTACGCGCTTGTGGCGGCAGGCTCGCACGTTCCAACCATTCAGACCAGGCGTTGCTGTCTTCGCGATCGCGCAGCAGTGTTAGTTCTGTGACCGCCTCCCTGATCCCCAGCCGCTCCACCCGCCCCGCAACATCGGCATTGCCGACTGGAAAGGACGGCATCGGCATGAACGGTGTCACGGTGCCGTTGTTCCAGTTCCCGTTGCCCCATTTGATTGCAAGATCCACGCCCTGCATCTCAGCTTCAAAAAACTCGACCATCGGCTGAATGCGAAGCTGCACATCAGGGTGGCTTTGCATGAAGGTCATCAGACGCGGCGACAGCCAGCGTGCGGCGAAATAGGTCGAAACACCAACTGTCAGAGAGAGGGTCGAAATCCCCTTTAAGACCTGAATTTCGGCCTCGATCTCGTCGTACCGTGTCTGACAGATCGCCAGCAGTTTCAGCCCTTCTCCGGTCAGAGTGACGCCGCGCGTGGTGCGCTGGAACAGGCTCATCCCCAGATCGGCCTCAAGCGTTTTGATCTGATAGCTGATCGCGCCCTTGGTCATATTGAGCGCCGCTGCCGCTGTCGAAAAGCTGGAATAGCGGGCGATTTCGGCAAACAGCCTGAGCAGATCATGGTGATGAAAGCGGGCATTCATAGGCTTTGCGTATAAATTGTTTATACGCAAAGAACAGAAAAATTCGATTTTCAAACTGATTTTTATACTCAAAATCTGCGTTCAGGCTCAAAAACGAAGAGATGGCGTTGGAACATTTGAACGCAATTACAGACACAACAGCACCTCAGGGTCGCCGCAGCAGCGCGCGCAGGGGCCGTCTGTCCCGTCATAACGCGCCCTCGGAGAACACGCCGTTCATGGGTCGCAAGATACCTGCATACGATTTGCTAGATGAAACGGCGTTGGCCCGTATCGAGGATCAGGCGGACTGGATTCTGGACAAGATCGGTGTCGAGTTTCGAGGGGACAAAACGGCGCTGGATCTCTTCGCCCAGGCGGGCGCGCGGGTTGACGGTGAACGCGTAAGGTTTGAGCCGGGTCAGGTTCGCGCGCTGTGCGGCACGGCCCCGGCCGAATTTCAGTTGCATGCCCGCGACCCGGCCAAGACGGTAACGCTTGGCGGCAACAACGTTGTGCTGATGCCGGGATATGGCTCTCCTTTTGTCAGCGATCTGGCGAAGGGTCGGCGCTATGCGACGCTGGAGGATTTCCGCAATTTCGTCAAACTGGCTTACAGCGCGCCTGCCTTGCATCATTCCGGCGGCACGGTGGTCGAGCCGACAGATATCCCGGTGAACAAACGTCACCTGGACATGATGCTGGCGCATCTGACGCTCTCGACCAAACCCTTCATGGGCTCTGTCACGGCACCCGAGCGCGCGCGGGACAGTATCGAAATGGCACGCCTTGTCTTTGGCAGCGACGTCATGGAACGCTTTGCTGTGATGCAGGCCAACATCAACGTCAACTCGCCGCTGATCTATGATGATACGATGTCGTCGGCCCTGCGCATCTACGCAGAGGCAGGCCAGTGTGTCTGCGTTTCACCTGCGATATTCGCGGGTGCCATGGGGCCACTCTCCCCGGCTGCGGTGGCGGCACAAACGCTGGCCGAAGCCATGGTCGGCATCGCCCTGGCACAGCTGGTGCGCCCCGGTTGCCCGGTGGTCTTCGGGTCATTCCACTCGACGATGAATCTGCGCACCGGCGCGCTGACTTTCGGCTCGCCTGAGGCGAACATGACGACGATGGCGGTTTCGCAACTGGGCCGAAGACTTGGCGTGCCGGTGCGCTCTGGTGGGGGACAGATCACCGCGTCCAACGCGCCGGACGGGCAAGCCATGCAGGACAGCACCGGTGCAATGTGGTCCACGCTGCTCTCTGGTGCGCATCAGGTCTGGCATGCGGCAGGCTGGCTCGAAGGCGGGCTTGTGATGTCTTACGAGAAATTCATCATGGATCTCGATCATTGCGGCGCGATGCTGAAGCTTTTGCAGGGTTTCGCTACCGACGAAGAAGCCTTTGGTCGGGACGCCTATTTTGAGACGGGCCCGGGCGAGAATTTCCTGTCGACCAGCCACACGATGCGCCACTACACAACGGCGAATTTTGAACCACAGATATCTGACGCCGGTCCATTCGAGACCTGGTCTGAAAATGGCGCACTGACCGCTGATCAACGTGCCACCGCGCGGTGGCATCAGATGCTGAACGACTATCAACAACCCGAAATGGAACCCGGCATCCAAGGCGCGCTTGAAGACTATGTCGCCGAGCGCAAGGCGCAGATGCCGGACGAATGGTACTAGAAAGGAACACCGATGACCGAAGAACTTAGCCGCACATCCGCCCTTGCCTCGCGGCACACCGCGCTTGGATCAGGGCTGGAGGACTGGAATGGGATGGGCACCGCCTGGACCTACAACACCGATCCCAACGAAGAGCATGATGCAGTGCGGGAGCGCGCGGGCATGTTTGATATGTCCCCTTTGAAAAAGGTATTCGTGCGCGGGCATGACGCTCAGGCGGTTCTCGATCACCTGACAACGCGCGATCTTTCCAAGGTCACGCCGGGCAGGTCGGCCTATCTCTGTGTTCTGACCGATCAAGGCGGGATCGCCGATGACGCTATCGTGTCGAACAACGGCGGTGACGAATGGATGATCGTGCACGGTTCGGGCGACACCATGGCGCTCTTGAAAGCTTCGGCGGAGGGGCACGATGCTCAAGTTACGTTTACTGACGATCTTCACGACCTGTCGGTGCAAGGGCCAGCCTCGCTGGAAATTCTCAACGCGCATACGGATATCGACCTGAGCACTCTGGCCTATTTCGAACATGCGCCTGCGGTGCTTTTGGGTCATTCTTGCCGTATCTCTCGCACCGGGTACTCTGGCGAACGCGGCTACGAGATTTTTGCCGATGGCTCGGTGATCACTGACATCTGGGACAAACTGGTCGAGGCAGGCGTCATGCCCTGTTCCTTCACTGCGCTTGACAAGGTGCGGATCGAAGCGGGCCTTCTGTTCTACGGCTACGACATGACCGAGGATAACACACCGTGGGAGGTTGGTCTGGGCTTCACGGTTAGCAGAACTAAGGGCGATTTTCGCGGCAAATCGGCGGTCATGGCGGCGAAAGGCGCTGAGAAGGTCAACAACGTTTGCCTCGACATCGACCATCCAGACATGGTCGAAGGCGGTGAAGCCCTGATGTTGGACGATCGACGCGTCGGCACCATCAACAGCCCCTGCTATTCGCACCGTATGGGCAAATCCCTGGCCCTGTCCCATGTCCGACCGGGCCTTGCGGTTGGCACCACGCTCACGGTGTCGGGCGAGGGGCTGGAAACCACGGCCACAATCACCACCAGCCCCATCTATGATCCTGACAAGTCGCGCACGCATAGCTGACGCAGCCCATGCATTCCGGCGAAGGGCGAACCTCTGATCGCCCTTCGCATCACTGCAATTGACTTCGGCAGAACACAGATGCGCTAACCCGCCATTCATGAGGCGTAAGATCATTCTGAAAGCCCAACTCGCTAATCGGTCCAAGGCATAGCGAGCGGCAGACTTCGATGTCGCCTAGCTTCTTTGCAATCGCCCAATGCCCCATCGAATGAGCCCGACGAGTAATGGCAACAACCCCACAACCAGCAGGGCATTCTTAATCAGGCTTAGTGTTGAACTCAGCGCAATCAAATCATCTGAGACGTCGGGGTATCCCCGCGCGAGAAGAAACAGAGTAACATTCTCGGTATAGTCGCCAATCCCACCCAGAAGTGGTGCAAGACAAAGCCAATCGACGCCGCGCCCCTTCCATAGAATGTAGGTAAACACGGCAGCGATGAGCGAGTAGAGAGCTGGGTTGAATATATCCAGAAGCTGGATTCGGCCGTACAGCGAGAACCCGCGCTCACCATAGCTTCCAAGAACTTCCGTCACTCTTTCCCTGGTATATCCTTGGTCGAAATCCAGAATTCCAAAGCCGCCGCTGACTTCCTTGAGCTGCCCAAGCGTCATCAGGATTGCGCCAAAAACCACGAGATAGGCGATGATGAGAACGGTTAACCCGCGTCTTGTTGCCAACTGAGAGATCAACGAAATCATGTTCACTCCTAAAAAATGACAGTTGTGTCAGTTAAAAATGACGGATATGTCAATAATGAAATTTTTGCAAGACCCGAGATGAACGCGAATTTTGAAGACCTTACACCAAAGGCACGGCGTACAAGATTGGCTCTTTTGGAAGCCGCAAGAGTTGAGCTTGGCATTCGAGGCGTTGCGGGCGTTACGGTCATGGCGGTTTGCGAACGGGCAGGCATAGGCCGCACATCTTTTTACAATTACTTTGAGGACACAGGCGCCTTGGTGTCGACAGTTGCAGAAGAGGCAGCGAAGGATGTGAAGGAACGGTTTGATGCCCTGCATTCTGGCGTTCCGCGAGGACGTAAGCGGTTGGAAGCCTGTCTGCGCATGATCCTGGAAACTGCGACTAATGGCTCTGAGGCGATACTCCTCGTTACATCATTGGCAAACTCAGCTCCGAAGATCATGGAATTGCTACGCGCAGAGATTTCAGCGGAACTTGCAGCCTTCGCTCGGGTACCGGCCAAAGATCAACCGGTCTTGGTAGATCATCTGACCCAAACAGTTCTCGCTCTCGCGCATCAGATGGCCATAGGCAATCTCGCCAAGGAAAGCGTTGATTGCCATGTCGAATTCATGATGCGCGCCTGCGGCTGATCTTGACATAGGACATTCGTCCAAGGTCCGTTTCGTCCCGGTCTGGATGGTCTAATCAATTTGCAGTGAAAGCGCGGTTTCGTTTCGCGCGAAACTGGCGCCCGCGAACGACCGGTCTGGCGACACCAATCGCATTGCGTCGATGAGGTTGCGGCACGTGTGAACGAATGCTACGTCGGCAATAGCTGCGTGAGCAAAAGGCAGCTAAGTCCCGCAGACTGTGAGTTCGCGCAGCCCAAGATTTCGCCCACGCAGCGAATGTCGGGAAAGCGGGCTGCGACCGCAGCATCGGTGACCCACGGTGGATGTCGGCTCAGGGCCGTCCTGACCGCTCAGTTCCAAAGCTTGAGTAAAGGATGCCGCGGTCGCTCCGATGGCCGCGAAGAGCCCAGAGCGGACCTATTGATTTTGTGCTGCGTGCGCTCGCAGCACAAGAAAAGTGGCTTGAACGAGATATTCGATGCCGCCGCGCAGCAGGAGAAACGGCCATTCGTATCGGACGCAGCGGGATTTTCCCAAGTAAGAACCATACTAGCGAAGGGTCCTGCCTTTTGACACTCCAAAGCGATTTTCCATAAGATGTGTAAGGGAGCATCTGTGCCCGCGAAAGAAAATTGAAACGCCGCGCAAAAGATTGGCTCAAATAGATAGTCAGGCTGACCATCGTGCCGAAGAACCATCAATTTTGAGGGCTGTGTCAAAGACGTCCGATAGCTGTGCGAAGCGATCAAGGATGGCATCCGCATCTTGGCCGAGCGCCAGACGGGGCCTTCCGCGAAGGTGGCGTTTTTCGCCAAGGCCCAGCGACACTGGGTGGATGTCAATTGCGATGAGGCGATCGTCTTCGAACTGACAAACTGGCACGATTGTTTCCCAATAGCGGCGATCAGAGGGAAAGCCCTTCTGGTCGTCCCGCGTCCGCTCCTTGTAGAGCTTCATCGGCGTCAGCCCATCATCGATGCGGAAGCGATCAAAGGTTTCGCCGGGTAGCATGCGGACCATTTCGTTTTGCCCGATGAAATTGCCAAGGCTGTAAAAGATCGGTTTGCCTTGGTAGATTTCCATCCCGCGCAGCAGGTGCGGGCCATGGCCGACGACCACATCCGCACCAGCATTGATGACGGCATGCGCGAATTCGATTATGAAATCCGCGGGTTCGTCTTTTTCAGTTGCATGCTCATGGGCGTGGATGCTGACAACCACGATGTCTGAGGCCAGTTTGGCCTCTTCTACCCAGCGGATGATGGCAGCCAGATCTTTGGCATTGGGGTGGCGCACATGGCGGGTCTTGTCACCCACACGGAAGTTCATGCCATTGAACGGAAATATCCCCTCAGGCGCTTCAAAGGCAAAGCCCGTCCCAATGCGAAGCTGCCGAAACTTTTCAAGGCCGAGCTCCGTAGCCAAGTCCTGCACCACCGTCATTTGATCTGCGGTCACTTCATAGGTGCTGTCAGGCCAGAGCGGGTTGAGGCCGGGGCGTCCTTGCATCGCATGGGTTTGGCGGGCGGCCTCCTGCCCTTTGGTGTAAGTAGAGCCGCAAGCGACCATCCCGATGGTGGCGTTTGGGGTCGTCAAATAGGCGGCGCGACGGGCTTCTTCCAGATGGCGACCCGCGCCCGCGTGGCATAGCCCACGTTTGTCGAGCTGATCCAGCGCGTATTCCAGCCCCTTGATCGAATAGTCCAGCGTGTGGTTGGTCGCCGTCGCGAACAATCCAAAGCCCGCTTCGATGAGATCATCCAGAACCCACGCTGGCGCGCCGAAATGCGACCCGCCGCTGTCAAAGGCGGGATCGCCCACATAGTCGTTTGGCAGCACCTCGAGATTGGTGAAGGCAGCATCACAGCCCCGGATCAGATCAAAGAGCGGCTTGATCACTGGATCTGATGTGCTCAGCAGGCGGCGTTGCAAAATGCTGTCGCCGGTCAGGGCTAGAGTGATCATAGCGGTGCCCCGTCAAAATAGTCGCGCAGAATTTGGGCGTAGATGGATTTGAGCTTGTGGATTTCCTCCACCGACGCATGTTCATCCACCTTATGCAAGGTTTCGCCTGTCAGGCCAGCTTCGACCACGGGGCACTTGGCGACCAGATGGCGCGCATCCGAAATCCCGCCCGTGGTGGTCAGCGCGGGCGTGAGACCCGTCTCTTGTCGGATCGCGTTTTGGATCAGCGCAGAAAACCCGCCGGGTGGTGTGTAAAAGCACTCGCCTGACAGGCGATGCGTGCTACTGATTATGACGCCAAAATCCTGAGCGATCCGGTCCGCCCGCGCGGCAACCCAACCGAGAATCTCTTGCGACGTCCACTTGTCGTTGAAGCGGATATTGACCGTGGCTTTGCACTCGGCTGGGATGATGTTGTGGGCGGGATTGCCGGTGTCGACGGTCGTGATCGCAAGGGTTGAGGGTGCAAAGTTGTCGGTGCCGTCGTCCAGCGTGTCAGCCTCAAACACATGCAGCAATTCCACCAGCGCAGGCAGCGGGTTCACCGCCTTTTCCGGGTATCCGGAATGCCCCTGTACCCCCGTCACCGTCAGGTAGACCGTGACCGCTCCACGCCGCCCGATCTTGATCGCGTCGCCGATCGTTCTGAGGCTGGTGGGTTCGCCCACAAGGAAATGATCTGCTTGAAAACCTTGTGCATTCATCCAATCCAAAATCGCAGGGGTGCCATCTGGCGAAGCGGTTTCCTCGGCCCCGGTTATGGCGAGGATCAGGCGACCGTCCGGCGGGGTTGCTTCGACAAACTCAATGGCAGCGGCGGTGAAAGCGGCCACGCTGGATTTCATGTCAGTGGCTCCGCGTCCGTACAGCAGGCCATTGCGAATTTCCGCCCCAAAGGGATCGCAAGTCCAGTCCGCCGGATTGCCTATGGGTACGACATCCGTATGCCCACTATACCCAAAGGTGCGCCCATTCTTACCGGCTCCCCAGACCGCGCAGAGGTTCGAAATCCCGCCCCGGTCCACGCGGGTGCAATCAAAGCCGTTCGCGCTGAGTAGGTCGTCCAACAACTCGAGTGCGCCGCCCTCGGCAGGGGTCACGCTAGGGCAACGAACAAGGTCGGCGGTCAGGCTGACCGGGTCGATCTGTGTGTCGAGTTTGGTGGCAAGTTGGGAGGTCATGCCAACTCCTTTTCAAGCATGTGACAGGCGCTTTGGTGCGTCTCGGACAAGGCCTCGAGCACGGGTGACTTGGCCTTGCAAATGTCTGAAGCCAACTCACAGCGCGGATGAAATGTGCAGCCGGTTGGCGGGTTGATAGGATTAGGATAGGCCGTGCCCAGATCGACATTCGGCACACCAGCGCCGGGTTCGGGCGTCAGAACCGATTTTAGAAGGGCGCGGGTGTAGGGGTGTCTGGGATCGGAAAAGAGCGTACGTGTGTCGGCTACCTCGACCACGCGGCCCAGATACATGACCACCACACGGGTCGCGATGTGCTCAACCACGGCCATGTCATGGGTAATCAGCAGATAGGTCAGCCCCATTTCAGCGCGCAGTTTCAAAAGCAGGTTGAGGATTTGCGCCTGAACAGACACATCCAGCGCTGAGGTCGGCTCGTCGCAAACCACGATTTCCGGATTCAGGATCAGAGCGCGCGCAATCGCCACGCGCTGGCGCTGGCCGCCCGAAAGCTGGTTTGGGTAGTTGTGATAGAAGTTTCGGGGCAATCCGACCCGTTCCATGATCGCTTCGACCTTGGCCTGTTGCTCAGCCAGAGATCCGACGCCGTGCAGTTTCAGCGGACGGCGAATGATCTCGCCAATCGTGCGGCGCGGGTTGAGCGAGGAGTAGGGGTCCTGAAAGATCGACTGCAGCTTGCGCGATTTCTCCATATTGGACAGGGTCGCGATGTCCTTGCCGTCCAAGCTGATCTGGCCCGCTGTCGGGTCCTGCAATCCCAGAAGCATCCGCGCCAGCGTGGATTTTCCACACCCGGACTCTCCCACAACCGCCACCACTTCCCCCTTTCGCAGATCAAGCGAGATGTTGTCGACAGCCCGCAGCGGCTTGGCCCCTGAGAACATGCCCTGCTTGACCCTGAAGGTGCATTCGGCGGCGTTTGCACTCAGAAGTGGCTTGGACGCCATGTCGATGCCGACACCATAGCTGCCGTCGCCCGTTTTGCGTGCGGCCAGACTGGAGGTGCCATCGCGCAATTCCGCCAGCGGCAGAACACAGCGATAGGCCTGACTGTCCGAGGCGCTTTGCAGCGCGACGGAACCTTGTTGGCAGGCCTCGTGCGCGCGGGTGCATCGATTGGCAAAGCGGCAGCCTTTGAAGTTTGTCTTGAGTGACGGCACCAGCCCGGGGATCGACCCCAACTCGCCGCCCGGCTCAATCTGACCGGGGACCGGGATGCTCTCCAAAAGGCCCTGGGTGTATGGGTGCACCGGCGCGCGCAGTACGTCTGCGACGGCTCCTGTTTCAATCACCTGCCCTGCATACATGACTGCAATCTTGTCAGAGACGCGGGCGACCACCCCCATATCATGACTGATGATGATCAACCCGATGTTGAGTTCGGTCTGCAGATCTTTCAGCAGGTTAAGGATCTGGGCCTGAATGGTGACGTCAAGCGCGGTGGTGGGCTCATCCGCGATGATCAACTCAGGGTCATTCATCAGCATCATCGCGATCATAACCCGCTGACGTAGACCGCCAGACAGCTGGTGAGGATACTGCGACAGGCGGCTTTCGGCGGCTGTAATCCCCACCTTTTCCAGCAGTTCCACGGCGCGTTTGCGCGCCGCCCCCCCCGACACGCCTTTGTGCAGTTGCATCAGCTCGGTCATCTGCCGCCCGATGGTGTAGACCGGGTTGAGCGAGGTCATCGGTTCCTGAAAGATCATGGCGATCTTGTTGCCACGCAGATCGGCCATCTGCTCTTCAGTTGCGGTCAATAAGTCCGTGTCGCCAAGGCGCAGGGTCGTGGCCTCGGTGCGCGTCCCTTTGGGCAACAGACCCATGATCGCCATGGAAGACACCGATTTTCCCGATCCGCTTTCACCGACGATCCCGAGCGTTTCGCCCCGATTCACTGTGAAAGACACATCGCGGACGGCGGTCATTTCCCCTTCGGCGATTTTCAGCGTGACCGACAGGTCCTGGACTTCAAGAAGTGCTGACATGGCTTTCTCCTTAGTTCCGGCTTTCAGGCGCGGTAATGTCACGGATACCGTCGCCAAGCAGGTTTACAGCCAAAACCAGCCAGCGCAACGCCCGGAACAGTGACGAGGAAGGGTTGGAAGTACATCATGGTCTTGCCCTCGGCGATCATCAGACCCCATGACGCGGTCGGCGGTTGCACGCCAACGCCCAGAAAGGACAGCGACGCCTCGTGGATGATGACCACGGCCATCTCAAGCGAGAATACAACGATGATTTGGTTAAAGAGGTTAGGCAGGATTTCATAAAACAGCACCTGCCGGTCATTGCTGCCGATCGAACGCGCGGCCGAGACATATTCGAGAGATCGGATCTGCCGTGTCAGTGTGCGTGTCACCACCATGTAATACTGCCAATGCAACACCCCCAGCACGACAACCAGCGTGGCAACGGAAGAGCCGACAAAGAACACCAGCGCCATTGCGAGCAGCAAAGAGGGTAGAGCAAGCTGGCAGGTCAGCAGGAACGAGGCCCCCTGATCAATCCGCCCGCCCATATATCCGGCGATAAGGCCAATGCTGACGCCGATGATGCAGCCGAGCGTCGCCGCCCCGAACCCAACCCCCATCGAGATGCGCGCGCCATAGATCAGGCGGCTCAGGTAGTCGCGGCCAAGCTGGTCGGTGCCAAGGATATGCGCCCAAGAGCCCTCGGCATTCCAGACCGGCGGGACCAGACGGTTCGACAGGTCCTGAATATAGGGATCATGCGGCGCGACCAGCGGCGCAAAGATCGAAAGGAGCGCGAACAGGATCACAATGAAGGCCCCGAACTGAAAACCGAGGTGGCCCTTGGCCCGCTTGATCATCCGCTCTTTCGGGGTCAGGTCGATAATGTCATCAGCCATTTTGGGGGCCATCTGGGCCACGGCGTTTGCGGTCGTGTTCATGGCGTCACTCCACACGCATGCGGGGATCAAGCCACGCGTTCAGAATATCGCCTAGGATCGACAGGACGATGAAGATAAGGGCGAAAAAGAAGACAAGCATCTGCACGGTCGGAACATCGGCACCGAGGATCGACTCGTAGGCCAGTCGGCCAAGGCCATTGAGCGCAAACACCGTCTCGGTGATCACGGACCCGCCCAGCTTGTAGCCGATCTGGATCGTGATCACGCTGACCACAGGAAGCAATGCGTTGCGCAAGGCATGGCGAAAAAGGATCTGGCGCGGGCGGAAGCCCTTGGCGCGGGCGGTGCGAATGTAGTCAGAGCCGAGCACTTCGATCATACCGGTCCGCGTCAGGCGCAGTACCTGCGGGACGGAGCTGGTGCCGAGCACAAGACAGGGCAGCACAAAGTGCTTCCAACTGGTATCCCCCGACACAGGTAAGATCGGGAACATGACACCCAGCAAAATGATCAGGATCAGGCCCAGCCAGAAATTCGGAATGGCTTGCGCTGCGGTTCCAAAGCTGAGGGCAAAGCGATCAAGCCAGCCGTTGGGCTTCAGTGCAGCAAGAACGCCCAAGGTCAGACCGACAACAACAGTAACCGTCAGCGCACCGGCAGCGAGTGTCAGGGTCACCGGGGCCCGGTCGATCAGCAAATCAAAGACGGGCTGTTTCCAGTAATAGCTATCCCCGAAGTCACCGGTCATCAGGTTGCCAAGCCACTCGAAGAAACGCACGTAGAGCGGGCGATCAAACCCGAACTGAACACGGATTTGTTCGATGGCGTCTTGCGTTGCGTCTTCACCGGCAACCATAGCAGCCGGATCGGCGGCAAGGTTCAGCAGCAAGAAGGTTGCCAGAGAAACGGTGAAGGCCACCGCAAGGCCAAGTGCCAGGCGTTTGAGAATGAACTTAAGCATCTATGAAATCCCGAGTTGGGAAAAAAGGGAGAGCGGGCGCGTGAAGCGCCCGCACCAGGGTAGTTACTGCCAGCTAATCTCGTTCAGACGCGGCAGACCATCGGCTGGCGCTTCGAACGTGGTGTCCACGCTGTGCACGTAGTTTTGCGAATACTGGAATAGAGGCAGCAAGTAGGCCTCATCAGCGACACGCGTCAGAGCCTGCGCATAAAGCGCTGCGCGTTCGTCTTGATCGACGGTTTCCAGCGCGGCTTTGAACCAGCCTTCGACATCCGCATCATGGTGCAGGTTCCGGTTGGAGCCAGCAACGTAATAGTTGGAAATCGCCCCAAGATCCGGGGTCGCATAAAAGCCCCATGCGTTTTGGAACGCTTCCAATTGACCCTCGGCACGGGCTTTGGACAATGCCGATAGTTTTACGTGGTTGATATTCGCAGTAACACCAATTTCTGCCAAATCAGCCGCAACTGCTTCCATGATGGGGCGTTCGCGATAGGTCGTCATTTCGAATTCAAACCCATCAGGATAGCCCGCCTCGGCAAGCAATTCGCGCGCCCGCTCCGGGTTATATTCGTATTCAGTGACGTCCACGTCACAACCGAACATGTCAAGATTGCAGGTCTTGTGAATGGGGCGACCGGAACCGCCGACAAGAAACTCCACGATCTCTTCACGGTTCACAGCATGGTTCAGCGCTTGGCGCACCAATTTGTTGGTCAAGGGGCCTTCGGGATCTGTCACACCGGCAACGTCAAGGACGAGGAAGGACACACGTGTCGAAACACCGGTCGTGTGATCCACCATCGGCAATGCGCCCAAATCCTGTGCGGTGTCATCAGGCACGTTGAAGGACCAGTTGACGCCCCCGGACAGCAATTCTGCTGTTACGGTGCCCCAGTCAGGAATGGGGCGCAGTTGGATCGTTTCGATCGCGCCTTCAGCTTTCGGGCCGCCTTCATAATAGCCATCGAATTTCTCGAGCGTGACGCCAGCGCCCATATCAAAGCTCGTGATGCGGTAAGGGCCGGTGCCGTTGAACGCTTGGGTCAGGGCGTCGGGGTTGCCATCGACATAGCTGCCAGCCTTTCGGGTCAGCACGAATACGGCAATGTCGCGTAGCATCAAAGGATAAGGATTTTGGGCCGTTACACGCACAGTACGGTCATCGACCGCAACGGCGCCTTCGAACCACCCACGGATAAAAGCGCCCCGGCGCGTTTTGGAGCTTTCGTCAGCGATCCAATCGAAGGAATAGACAATATCCTCGACAGTTACAGGCGACCCGTCATGAAATTGCAGACCTTCGCGTAGGGTGAAATCAATCGTGCGGTCATCAACCCATGTGTAGCTTTCGGCAAGTGCGCCAACATACTCCCCCGTTTCCAGATCAATCTCGACCAGTTGGTCGGACGTCAGATAGGACAGGATCAGGTTTTCTCGCGAGGTCGAGTACAAACCATCGAGCGTTTGCACTTCCTTGTTAAACGCAGCAACGAGCGTATCGTTAGTTTGATCGGCGAGCGTAGGCATCGCCGAAGACAGCGCGATAACCGACGCTGTAAGCAGGGCTTTGACAGACATCCAGAATCTCCCTTGTTGAATTCAGTCAGGCAGACCCTACGAAAACCTCTTTCATTAACATAATGAATGTTTAATATCTCCAACATGCACAGCACGAATATAAATGCTATTGACCTGAATCTACTAAAGGTTTTTGCAGCTCTCGCCAGCGAACGAAGTGTAACGAAAGCCGCAAAATCTGTTGGACTCAGCCAACCGGCGGTTAGTCATGCTCTGCGTCGGTTGCGCGATCTACTTGATGATGAATTGTTCATCCGGACCGTAGATGGAATGCAACCAACCGAAAGATGCCGCGAACTAGCCCCTGCGGTGCACGCCAGCCTGACGATGCTGCAGGACGCGTTGAGCGTGAATATTGACGACGATCCTGCTAATTTGCGCACTGCATTCCGGCTCGGCATGAACGACCTTTTCTCCACGCTTATTGCTCCGGGCCTTAGCGCCAGCGTTGCCGCCCAGGCCCCGCATGTGTCGCTGCGCTTTCTACACACTCTTGAGATCAACAAGAGCCTCAGTGATGCCTACGCAGACCTCGACGCGGGCGCGATCGACCTGACGATCATTCAGGACTTCGACACGCCGTCGCGTTTTGACCGAGAATTGTTGGGGGCAAGCGATTTTGTATGCGTCGCTCGCGCCGGGCACCCCGCGTTTCATCCGAGCCTGAGTATGGGTGAATTTACATCTTTCGGCCACATCATGTTCACAACGCTGGACTCGGAGTTTGGCCGGATCGATGAAGCGCTCTCCAAGATGGGTATCAGGCGCAGGATCGAATTGCGCGTGCCACACTATTCTGCAGCTCTCAGCGCAGCCGCGCAGACCGATCTGGTCTACACGATGCCGCGGATCCTTGCCTCGCATGCCAAGCAGGCGTTTGGCTTGCAAATGTCTGAACTTCCTTTCGAGGCCCCGGTGCGCAAGATTTTTCAAGTTTGGCACAAGACGCGGACAAAGGAGTTTGGTCACAAGTGGTTGCGTTCTGTCGTGGCGGATGTGGCGGGCCAAGCGGGGATCGCGTCAGTGCAACAATCTGAATTACACGAACGGGTGATTTAATCGACCCATCCCTTCGATTCCACGGCAACGACGACTGCTCTTTGTTCATAGTCTTCAAACTTGCTCGCTGCTGCTGCCTGCACTGAAGCATTTTATTCACAACTTCTGCCGTAGCTTCGATGGTGTTGCGTTCATCGAACGAAGCCATTGCGAAAGTCCAGTCTCAACTTGAGTAATTCGGGGCCCGCGAACGACCGCTTTGGCGACCTCCGCCGCTCTCCAACAACACTTCCGCTGCACATGCAAACCCATGCTGCGTGAGCAATAGCTGCGGGTGCACAAGTCCGCTTTGTCCGCAGACTGTCAGTTCGAGTGGTGTCAGTTTTTGCACTTGCAGCGAATGGCGGCTCTGACGAGCCGCGACGCAGCATCTTGACCCACTGGGCAAGGTCGGCTTTGGGCCGTCCTTACAAATCCCAATGTCAGCAATCCGCACTTCGCAGCCATCCGTGCAAGATGCAGCATCGGTCAAGATGGGCTCAAAGTGGACAAAGCGCTTCGGGTGACATTATCAGGGATAGGCCCCACATAGGGCAAAGGACTGTGGCTGGTCTTTGCTTGGTCTCGTGACTGGTTGAAAGGGCTCAGTTCCGCAGCGCTGGCAATCCGACGCCGGTGGATTCGAAGCCGCCATCGGCCGCCACGACCTGACCAGTGACATAAGATGCCCGGTCCGAGGCCAGAAAGCAGATGACTTCCGCGATTTCCCGTTCTGATCCGTAGCGGTTCAACGGAATTGCATCGTGATACGCGTCGATGATTTCCTGCGAATGCACGGCCATGGCCAGTTTTGTCCGCACCGGACCGGGGCAAACTGCATTGCACCGGATTCCGAATTCCCCCAGCTCGGCGGCATGCTGTTTGGTCAGTTGGATAACCGCTGCCTTTGACGTGCCATAGGCAACCCGCAGGGTCGACGCACGCAGGCCCGAGATCGAAGCGATGTTCACAACAGCGCCTTTGGTTGCCTTCAGTTCGTCTGCGGCTTCTTGTGTGCACAGAAAAACGCCGTCGAGATTGGTCGCCATGACGCGGCGCCACATGTCAAACGTGCAGTCCTCATAGGGACCAAATTCAGCGACGCCTGCATTGTTTATCAGCGCATCGATCCGGCCTGCCCAGCCTTTGGTTTCTCGGACCATTGCGCCGACGTCTTGCGGGTTTGATACATCGCGATGGATGGCCAGTACGTTTTCACGCTGCCCGGCCGCGGTGGACAATTCGGATTCATCCCGGTCAACCATCGCCACATGCCAACCCTGTTCGAGAAAAAGGTCCGTGGTGGCCAATCCGATGCCGCGTGCGGCCCCGGTTACGATTGCGCATTTTTGCGTCATGATCCGCTCCTGTCTTGTTTGGCAGCCAGTGTTGCCACGAAGAACGGTCAGATCAAAGCCTCTTGGCCATCACCGGATCAGCTATTGCGATCAGCCGCGCATCAGATCCGGTAATTCGCCGGTCAAACCGGCGGCTTCGCGGATAAACGTGCGACGTAGTTCTGGGACGGCATTGACCGCCGCCATGCCAAAGTCGCGTGCGGCGCGCAGCAGGGGGTTGTCGTTCGAGAAAAGCCGATTGAACACATCCGTCGCGGCAGCGAGGCTTGCGGTATCGAACCGTCGCCACTGCTGATAGCGGGCCAAAACCTGCGGGCTGGCATAGTCTTCGCCGCGTCGGGCGGCATGGCTCATGACATGGGCCAGCGCGGCGACATCCCGTAGCCCTGCATTCAGCCCCTGTCCCGCGATAGGGTGCATCCCATGTGCAGCATCGCCAACCAGCGCGAGGCGTTCCCCGACAAAGCTGTTCGCCAGTGTCAGGTTCAAGGGGTAGGTATAGCGCGCGCCCGCCAGATCGATGTCGCCCAGAAAGTTTCCAAAGCGAGGGCGCAAGACCGCAAGGTAGTCCTCATCGCTCAGCGCATTGATGGATTTCGCGTTCTCTTCGGTCTCGGACCAGACGATCGAACTGCGGTTGCCGGGCAATGGGAGAATGGCCAAGGGTCCGGCAGGCATAAAAAACTGGTGGGCCACGCCGCCATGTGGTTTTTCATGGTCGATGGCACAGACGAGGGCTGTCTGGCCATAGCCCCATCCGGTGCGCTGAATTCCGGCGCGCTGTGCGGTGCCACTTTGACGCCCATCTGCTCCGATCAGCAGTCGGGCTGTCAGAACCGCGCCATCCTGAAGCGTGACACTGGCCTGCGAGGCGTTGTTTGCCTGACTGACCACGCGGCTTTCCGGCTTGTGTGTGATTAGGTCATTGCTGTCCATTGCATCCAGAAGCACCGTTCGCAGATAGCGGTCCTCGATCATGTAGCCCATCGGGCCTTCTTCGATTTCGGCGCTGTTGAAATGCAGACCAAGAAAGACCTCGGCATCGCCAACACGTCCGTCCGAAACCTTGATCTCTTGCATCGGTTGCGTGTGGGCCTCGAGCTGTTTCCAAAGGCCCAGAGCGGCAAGCATACGTTTGGAGGCCAGCGCCAGCGCATAAGAGCGCCCGTCGAAATCGTTGCGCGTGCGGGTTTGGGTGGGCAGCGCATCGATCACAGTGCTGGAAATACCTGCCTGCGCTGCGGCCAATGCCAGTGCGGGTCCGTTCAGGCCACCGCCAACAATGAGAAGATCGCTGTTCATGCTTTGCAATATGGATACCCTGACGGGATTGTCCATGCGCCCGCCTGCCGCTACCGTCTATGTCGCAGCACAGGAGAACAGCATGACCACTTGGGGCGAAATGAGAGCGGCGGATCTTGGACGTGACATCGGCGCCGGGAAAATCGATCCGGTGGAATTGACGCAGTATTTCCTGGATGCCATCGCCGCCAGTCCGGTTGCAGACCGCATATACGCCCGGCTGACACCTGAGCGCGCCCTGTCCGAGGCTGCGGCTGCTCGTGAAAGGTCGCAATCCGGCAGGCGCTTGTCACCTCTGGATGGCGTTCCGATCAGCTGGAAGGATCTGTTCGACAGTGCCGGGGTCGCAACCGAAGCGGGTTCGGCGCTTTTGGCGGGACGTGTTCCCGAACAAGATGCTGAGGTCTTGCGCGTTGCCACGGCCATGGGATTGGTCTGCCTGGGCAAAACGCACCTGTCGGAACTGGCGTTTTCCGGACTGGGCCTGAACCCGGTCACGGCAACGTCACCCTGCATCAATGATCCGGATGCGGTTGCAGGTGGATCGTCTTCGGGCGCGGCGGCCTCTGTGGCCTTTGGTCTGGCAGCGGCGGCGATCGGTTCAGACACCGGCGGGTCAGTCCGCATACCCTCGGTCTGGAACGATCTGGTTGGTTTGAAGACCACGTCAGGACGCGTGGATTGCACGGGGTCTGTTGCCTTGGCGGCCCGCTTTGACACGATTGGCCCTTTGTGCCGGACCGTTGAAGATGCCGCGCTTGTTCTTGCTGCGCTTGAAGGGCGACCGGCTCCGGATATGCGCGGCACGCATAGTCTCAAAGGGCGCCGTTTTGCAGTGATGCAAACGCTTGTGATGGACGACCTGCGGGATGCGCCAAAGGCCGCCTACGCCAGTGCGCTGAACAAGCTATCGGATGCGGGTGCCGAATTGGTTGACTTTGAATTCCCTGAAATCGAAGGCTCCATGGCGGATGCTGGATTGCTTTACATGACCGAAGCTTGGGGCACTTGGCGCGACGCAATCGAAGCCAACCCAGAGGCTATGTTCCAGCCAATCCGGGAACGATTTGAAGGTGGCCGGGATTTCTCTGGGGCCGATTTCGTAGCTGGTTGGCAGCGGCTTGATCAGGTTCGTGCCCAATGGCTGGAGCGCACCTCAGGATTTGATGCCGTGCTGTGCCCGACTGCACCGATCCTGCCGCCCAATGTGGAACGGCTGATGACCGACAGCGATTACTACGTCACGGAGAATCTGCTGGCGCTGCGGAATACCCGCGTGGGTAATCTCATGGGTGTCTGTGCCGTGACGCTGCCAACCGGCGTGCCGAGTTGCGGGATATCTCTAATGGGTGCGCCGATGACCGAAGATCGTTTGCTGCGCATCGCTGCCGCCGCAGAGGCCGCTCTGGCGGTTTGATTTAGCCTAGCTGTGCTCTTCTTCTGCGGTTGCTGCCAAGGCCTTGTTGTAGGCTTTCAAGGCGTCCACGTGGAAGAGCGCGCCTTGCAACACTGGTGCGTTTTCGTCGCCTTCCAATGAAACCACAGGCAGGAATGCCACGCCCGATCGGTCAAACATCGGCAGGGCGACCTCGAGCGTTGCGCTGGCTTGGACAAAGAGCCCTTGTTCGATCATCCGCAGGCAGGCTTCTTCGTCTGCCGCTGCGTCGTCTGTTGGTTTGCGCATCACACCCTGCACCCGGAACATGGCCAGCAAGTAAGCTTGGGGACCGGCTGCCAAATGCACGTTGCGCCGCTCCAACTGGGTCAGGAAGAACGACCGGTCCACGAGCCGTGTCGAGAGCGCTGTGGACATCGAAACAGAAACCATAACGGCGAGGCCGGTTTGCCAGTCGCCGGTCAGTTCGAACACGATCAGCGTGGTCGAGATTGGCGCACCCAGAACAGCGGCCGAAACAGCGCCCATTCCGGCAAGCGCGTAGAGCGTGAAGGCCCCCGATTGTTCAGGAAACAGGCCCGTTGCGATCAGGCCAAAGGCCAACCCGGTCAAAGCACCAACCATCAGGGAGGGCGAAAAAATGCCTCCGCCCATGCGGCCAGCCATGGTGATTGCGACTGCCAGCACCTTGAGCATGGCAAAGATGATCGCCTCGTGCAGGACCAACGAGCCTGTCAGCGCACGTGATGTGGTTTCATAGCCGACGCCAATGATATGCGGGTAGAAAATAGCAATGCCACCCAGCAGAAGACCCGCGACAGCGGGGCGAAGCCAATGCGGCAATCCAAGGCGGTTTTGCAACGCAGTTTCGAGATCGTCGGCAAAAAAGACCGCCCGCATCATCAAGACGGCGATCAGCCCGCAGACGAGACCCAAAATGAAAAAGGCCGGAAGCTCGAGATAGAATTCGACAACACCGGTTCCGGGCAGGGTGAACTCTGTCACATCGCCATAGGTTAGTCGGTTGATGACAGTTCCGGCGGCGCTGGCCACGACGATGGGGGCAAATGCGTGCACGGCGAAATGGCGCAGGATGACCTCCAGCGCAAAAAGCGCGCCGGCAATGGGGGCGTTGAAACTGGCCGAGACCGCAGCGGCAACGGCGCAGCCCAGCAGAT
>JAHDIS010000007.1 GCA_020630695.1 Paracoccaceae bacterium
ATGCCGTCACGGACATACTCATGCCGGTCTTCCGCGCTGGCGACACCTATGCCATCGATCCGGATATTCTGCCTGCTGATGCGTTGGCTTATTGGACCGGGCCCGAGCGCGCTGTCTTTGTTGCAGAAGAGGACGACGTGCTGCTTGGCACCTACTATATCGTTCGCAATCAAAAAGGCGGCGGCAGCCATGTGTGCAACTGCGGTTACGTCACCGCGGCCAAGGCACGCGGACGTGGCGTGGCACGGGCCATGCTGACGCATTCTCTGGAAGAGGCCCCAAGGCTTGGGTTTCGGGCTATGCAGTATAATTTTGTGGTCAGCACGAACACACGCGCGGTGGATATCTGGCAAAGGGCCGGGTTCGAGATCGTGGGACGTCTGCCCGCCGCGTTTCAGCACCCGACTGCAGGGTTCGTAGATGCGTTGGTGATGTTTCGAACGCTTTAGTCGACCTTTTCGTAGAGAATTACAGTATATCCGCTGCGGTTTGAGTTTCGGGTGAAGCAAGGAGCGTGCTGACTTCCCGTTTTTGGCGGTTGTGTCGCAAAGCCAGCATGCCTACTGGGACCACTCTTCAATAGCGGCCTTTACGGCATCGCGGCCTTCATGAGATTTACCGTCTGGATCATAAAGAGTTTTCAAACTTGGTAACCCAGCTAAGGGAGAAAGGTCTTCAACTCCGGTCCGATTTAACCAAAGAATCTGTAACGTTTCCAATTCTGAAAGTGGCGACAAGTCGCGGACTTGTGAGTATGCAAGCACAAGCATTGTCAAAGACTCTGAATTTGCCAATGGTGATAGATCGGTGACTTTTGTGTCAAGAATAGATAGATACCGTAAATCGTTCTTATTCTCTAATGGGGAAAGATCTTCTACTCCCGTTGACCACAAACTAAGAGTTTTCAGGGAGTTCAATCCAGACAATGGCGAGAGATCGGCAACGTTAGTTTTGTCTAGTCTGAGCGTTTCCAGAGATAGAAGGTTCGAAAGAGGCGATAAATCGGAAACAGTTGTGTTGTCCAAGTCCAGTGCTCTCAGTGAAGATAATCCGGCAAGAGGACCCAAGTCTGCCAGCTTTGAACCATCCAAATTCAGGCTTGTCGCATCTTGAGCAATGCATCGGTTGACTTCCGGGATATCGAATCCCGGTTTGCCACTTTCTGTTTCACAATCAGGCTCTGGAATGTTGAGTTTCTTTGCGTCTTCCGATTGAGCGATAGTGCGTCGTTCTAGAGCAGCCGCTAGCGATTTTTCAGCTTCCAGCCTTGCCGCCTTCTCGCGTGAAAGCGCCCGCTCGGCCTCTTCGCGGGTTTCGGCTAAAAGCTGCTCCAGCTCTGTCGCGCGGTCCACTGCAGCGTCGCGTTCGGCGATCCAGCCGGAAATTGCCTCTTCTGCGGCGGTGCGTGCGCGTTCAGCTTCTTGTAGGTCTTCGCGGACTTGCGACAGTGCAGCGGTAGCGGATCGCGCGGCTGAGAGCTGTGTTGTCAGATCTTCGATTTGCTCGGCAGCGTTGTCGCGGTCTTCGATGGCTTGCTTCAGCGCAGCCGAAGCATTGGCCCCGCCGGCCTGAGCGCGTTCAACCAATGGTTCCAATTCAGCGATGCGGGCCAGGGCGGCATCGCGTTCTGTCTCCATGGCGGTATAGTCGCTGCGCTCTACACCTACCATGACCGGATCACGTGTGGCGCCCCAGACTGTGGCAGCGATGGTGCCCACGATCCCGAGAGCCGCCACAGTGTGAGTGAGATTGCCGCGCCGGAAGGGGTGCATGTACCATTTGAACATGCCCAGCTGTTTGCGTGCGTCGGCGGCGAATTCGCCGTTCGGATAGGTTCGCAGATAACGTTCGTAAGAGGCGGCGACGTTGATGGAGCGGGCCAGATCGTAGAGCTGCCATTCCTCGGCAAGTGCCGCACTGTCCGCTTCGGCTTTTGCTGCCGTTTGCTGATTGTGGGCGCCAAGAATCTGCTTTACGGCTTCAAGCACGATGGCGAGACCGTCTTTATTCAGGCCAGTTTCGTGAATGTTTACCATTTGCTGTGTCCGCAAATCCGCTCTGACGTCGAGCGAGACATCTTCTACTAGAACACCGAGGTAGTGGTTGCCTCGTCCCGCCTTCTCTAGGTCATTTGCAAGACTGGCTTCTTTGCGAACCCATTGAGATTCGGCCGATGCCTTGGTCCAAAGCACGAGCGTCAGTGTGGCGGTCCGGATCATTGTATCGATCGCGTCGCCGAAGTCATCGTTCTTAGAAATGTTCAGGTCAGTAACAGCGGTGTAGCCGGCTTCGATCAGCGCTTTTTTGACTTTTTCTGACAGCGACCGTTCTTCGCGTTTGTAGCTTATAAAGACGTCAATATTTGTGGACATAAAAACTGTACTCATCTCAGGCGGTAGCACCTTAAACGAGATTCTTGGGACTGGTCTACGGACAATTTGCCGACTCTCGGTCTCTATTGTTCACGTGTGGGCCGGTTAACTATCCTAAGGTCTTATTGACGGATAGCCGAGAGCAACGCATTTTTATCCTGCGAGGGGTTCTTGCTGTGTGGCCATGGGCTGCGCAGCCATAGCCCGAAGGGTACGACATGATCGATATGCCTATCCCCGTGCGGGCCATCGATAGCGATGCCCACGGGCAGGCACCAAGCGGGTTGCCAGAGGCGGCCCTGATGGTTTTGGCTCAGGAAGTCATCTTGCGTCTGGCACGATGGGCGCAAGAGGCAGCCTCGCGTCGTGCCGCGCTCAGTCCCAGTGTTGCCTGTGATATCGACGCACTGTGTGATGCGCTGACCGGAATCGATCCGGGTGCCGCCAAGGTCATCATCATGGATGCTCATGAACGCGGGGCCTCCCATGAAGAACTTTGTCTTTACCACATTGGCGAAGCTGCACGCAGGCTAGGAGAGTTGTGGGACGAGGACCGCCTATCCTATCACGGTATGGCCGTTGCCGCAGGCCGCATACTTCATCTTCTTAAAGACCTTCGCGATCTCGCGCCGCCTTTTGATCCACGGGGGACGCGCAGCGCGCTTTTTGCGACAGTTCCCGGTGAGATGCATGTGCTTGGGGTTACGATGGCGGCAGATCTGTTCCGCGAAGACGGTTGGGAGATCGACTTGAAACTCGACAAGACCGAAGCCGAGTTGAGCGATCTGGTCCAGCGTGGTGGCTATGCCATCGTGGGGCTTTCGGCATCGAGTCTGGATCGCGTCCGGGCCCTTGCCCGTGTTGTGGTGGAACTGCGATTGATTTCGCCGAAGATCCTTATTTTCGTGGGGGGTTATATCGCCAAGCTGGAACCAGATATTGCGATCCGGGTGGGCGCAGACGGAGCCGCTTGGGAAATGGAACGCTGCAAGGGTCAGCTTGAGCACATGCACGAACAGCTGCCTGAGATTATGGGCTATTCGTAACCACGGCGATAACGGCGCTGACCGTGATGATGCTTACCATTGTGGATACGAGGATCGACGCCGATACGCGTTGCGGGGCCACGCCATAGTGCTGCGCGAGGATGAATACGTTTCCGGCAACAGGCAGTGCGGCGGCCGATATGACAACCGCGGCTTTGTAGGGGTCCGCAGAAAACAGGAAAAAGGCCCCTAGCGCCACAAAGAGTGGGTGCAGGATCAGTTTGCAGAAGCTGAGCCACGCGGCGACCTCTATGCGTTCCGCGGATTTGGAGGCCAATGACGCGCCAATGGCGAACAAGGCGCCGGGGGTGGCCGCATTGCCAAGAGTGGTCAGGAATTCATTCAGCACATTCGGAATCGAAAGGCCGCTGGCCGAAACGATGAGACCAGCCATGATCGACACGATCATGGGGTTTTTGAGCAAACCCACGCCCACGGTTCGGGCCACTTGTGCGCCGCCACCTTCGCCCCGCGATCCGGTGACAAGGATGACCAGAAGCGAAGAAAAGACGATCAGATCGATTGCCAGTACCAGAATGATCGGTCCAACAGCCGCCTGCCCCAGCAAAAGCGCGAGCATCGGCACACCCAAAAATCCTGTGTTCCCGATTGCGGCGCATTGCGCTTCGATGGCGGCGGTCGCTGTGTCCAGCTTTCTCAGAAAGGCGACAGCCATGGCGATGCCGTAGGTAAATGCCGTTCCCCACAGATAGGCAGCCGCAATCCGTGTGTCGAAAATTTCGGAAAAGCTGAGATTGGCGGAAAACCGGAACAGCATGGCTGACAAGGCAAAGTAGAAGACGAATTTGGTAAGCCATGCCGTTGCTTCGGCCGTGAAAAACCCGGTGCGCCCGGCACCATAGCCGAGCCCTATCAACCCAAAAAAGGGCAGCGTTTTCAGAAACACTTCAAGCATACGTCTGTGGTAGCACGGCGTGGCTGATCGTCAATTGCTCATACCGACAGGCAGCGCTAACGGTTTTCGATCGGTGGGTGCGCGTGGGCGACAGGGCCTCCCCAAGTCTCTTGTATGGCCTCGGCGACGGCGGCTGTATGGCTGTAGGCCAGTCCGTGGCCAGCCCCTTCAATCACGTGATGCCGGACATCGCGGTTCCATTGGGCCAGCGTTCCCATCGCGCTGAGAGGAATAACCGTATCGGCTTCGCCCCAGATTGCGGTGATTGGCAATTGGGATCGTGCCAATTCACGATGCGTTCGCTCAAGCGGGCGGCGCAATGTGCCTCGCAACGACGCCAAAACGGATCGAACGTAGCCTTTGTACTTCAGTTCGGCCAGTTGCAGATCGGTGATGTTCTCCACCGTGCTTGGCTGGTCCCTGTCTGCTTCTGAAGATCGCCGGTGCACCCTTGGGAAGCCAAGATGAAAGGCCCAGTCCCCCAGGAATGGCCATTCGGTTGCCCAATGCGACAGACGACCAAGATTGTGCCCCATTCCGGCAGGGGCCAACAGGATCAGACGGCGCAGCCGGTGGTCGTGTTGGGCGGCAAATGTGGCTGCGATGGCACCGCCCATGGAATACCCGATCAGCGTTATGTCGCTTTCGATTTCTTCGTGGGCCAACAGTTCGTGCAATTGCTGGCAGAAGAAGTCCGGGTTCTGAACGCCGCGGGGCCTGTCAGACCAGCCACGACCGTAAAGGTCGTATATCAAGACCCTGAAGCCCTGCTGGACGAGATGCCGTGCCAGTCCAAGATATACGAAACTGGGCGTTGTGAGCCCGTGGACACAAACCGCGACGGGCCCTGATTTTGGCCCGATCCAGTCGTAATGTGTCTTGCCTTGGCTCAAAGCGGCAAAGCGGCCGGGCGCTTGTCTTTGTTTGCGGCCAGACATGGTCTGGCGAGACAGTTCAAATGCACTCGGCAACGCGCCAGCGATCAACGCGGTGCCCCAACCAAATGCTTCGAGCCCGGTCATTGGGCCTCTTGATTGGTTAGTACCCCTTTTGCGACGAGGCAGTTTGCCCAGCCTTGGGGGCCATCGAACTGGTGGACCTGCCAACCACGGGCCAAGGCCGCTGTGATGTTGTCGATTCTGTCGTCTGTAAACAAAAGGGCAGCGGGGTCGATCCCGCAATCATCCTCGACCATCTCGTATATCGTTGCGTCTGGCTTGATCACACCCATATGTCCCGAAACATAGGCATGGTCGAATTCATTGAGGAAGTCATAGACCGGCGTTGCAATCGCCCAGGTTCCAATCCCGAAATTGGTCAGAGCAAAGACCGGCACGCCCTTGTTTCGCAGAGCCCTGAGCAATCGCACGGAATGCGGGATTTCGGGTCTGGCCATCTCCAGCCACTTGTCGTGCCACATGCGAATTTCGGCCCGCCATTCGGGATATTTTTCGGCCCAATCATAGATCGTGGTTTTAAAATCGTGGCCACGATCCACCAGATCATTCATACCGTGCAGATCCACCTCGGCAAACATGGCGCGCCGCCTGTCTTCGCCGATCTGTGAATCGAAAAAGCGTTCGGGCTGCCATTCGATCAGAACGTTGCCCACATCGAAAATCACGGCTTCCGGTTTCATGTCTTTGCCTCACGCGTTGCGGCCCGTAGCGTGCGTTCGAGGGCATCCAGAAACCGGGATCGATCGGCCTTGGAAAAGCTTTTGCCGCCCCCTTGCCGAAAAGGATCGGCGGCGCGCAGGTCTGCCATCAGGTCCCGCATTGCCAGCTGTTGACCGATATTTGCCTTGTTCAATTCCGAACCGTCATGGCGAAGCACCCGTGCGCCCGCTTCGACGCATTTGGCGGCAAGGGGCATGTCTGATGTGACGACTACGTCGCCAGAGGATGCCCGATCTGCGATCCACATATCGGCAACGTCAGGGCCCTCGGGGACCATCACGACTTCGACCAGTGGATTTTGCGACGGGCGCAGCCCGCCGTTGGCCACCAGTTTCATTGCAATCTTGTGCCGGGTTGCGACGCGCTCGGCCTCTTGTTTAACCGGGCAGGCATCTGCATCGATAAAAAGGGTCGTCACGAGTACAGTGCCTCGGCATGGAAATCGATGTGTTCGGGGATGAAGGTCGAAACAAAGAAATAGCTGTGGTCATAGCCCCGTTGCATGCGGAAGCTGCCCTCTTGTCTGCGAGCCATCATCGCCTCAGCAAGGCATTCTGGTTTGAGGAGTTCAAGGAATTGATCTTCGCTACCCTGATCGATCAGAACTGGTCCGTCAAAGCCGGTAGCCTGCATCCGAAGGGTCGCATCGTGTTTGGCCCAGACGCTTTCGTCGTCACCCAGGTAGGCCGACAGTTGCTTGCGGCCCCAGTCGCTGGCCGTTGGGTTGGCGATCGGAGCAAAGGCCGACACTGACCGGAACCGGCCCGGTAGCCCCATTGCCAGCGTCAGAGCGCCGTGACCGCCCATGGAATGGCCCGTAATGCCCTGTCGGTCGAGATCGATGGCAAACTGTTCCCCCAACAGGGCTGGCAACTCTTCGGCGACGTAGTCCCACATCTTGAAGTGAGAACCCCATGGCGCTTGTGTGGCGTTCACGTAGAACCCTGCGCCTTTGCCAAGGTCGTAGGCGTCGTCATCGGCCACATCGTCACCACGCGGTGAGGTGTCCGGGAAAACCAAGGCGATGCCCGCATCCGCAGCCCATGCCTGCGCCCCTGCTTTGACCATGGCGTTTTCATGTGTGCAGGTCAGCCCGGACAAATACCACAAAACCGGGACAGGACCGTCCTTGGCTTCGGCCGGAAGAAATAGTCCAAAGGTCATGTCGCATCCGCACACGTCCGAGGTATGGGTGTAGACACCTTGGGTTCCACCAAAGGCACGGTTTTCTGAAACGGTTTGCATGGATCTCTCCGAGGCAGGGAACGGTTATGCGCCGTACCGTGCCATGAAGGTATCGCAGGCGCCATCCACAATGCGCGCAATTTCTTGTTCCGGGAACGTGTCGCGCACCCCGAAAATCAGTTTGGGCCACAGATCGGCTTTGCACAGCTCGGCGAACTGGTCCGCGGCAAGATCCATGTCGTCAATGATCACTTCGCCACGGGATTGGGCAATTTCCAGATACCCGACAAGAGCCGAGCGCATTGTCATGGGTCCGCTTTGATAAAACTCGCGCCCTAGTTCGGGAAATCGATCGGATTCAGCGACGCAGATCCGAAAGATACGCTGGCCTATGTCAGACAGGATGAAGCCGAGAAACTTGTGGCCGACCTGACGCAGGACAATATTTGGAGGGCGGGACATATCCAGCGTCGTCAAGGCCTCGTCCGCCTGATGCTGGCACTGCGCCTTGGCCACTTCCATGAACAGCAAACGTTTGTCCGGAAAGTAGCTATAGAGGGTCGCCTTGGAGACTTCAGCCTGTTTGGCGATGTCATCGACGCTGGCGCCTTCGAA
Source organism: Paracoccaceae bacterium (assembly GCA_020630695.1). GTDB lineage: Bacteria > Pseudomonadota > Alphaproteobacteria > Rhodobacterales > Rhodobacteraceae > Thalassococcus_A > Thalassococcus_A lentus. The sequence continues at coordinate 7,814 of JAHDIS010000007.1, forward strand.
ACCGTCGCGCAGGAATACCTCCCGCGCGCCGTCCAGCACCTGATCGAATTTCCGCCCTTTGCGAACCGCGGTTTGCGTTGTCATCGCATCCTCATTTCCAGACGCTCGACTATAAACCGATCGGTTCACTTGCGGCAAGGATCACTCGTTGGGTTTGCAGTCATCTGCCCTTTGGTCAGTTGTACAGCCTTGGGTGGAGATATCTGGGTTTGGCCCTGGAAAGGTCATGTCTGGCAACGTCATTGGGGGAACGCCGGCACTGGCAGTGACGGGCAGGGCGATGACAGCGGCAAAAATGAACGATCGCATTTCGAATCCTTTCTGAACTGATCTGTTTAGATATCTAAACTGATTGGTTTAGTTTGCAAGGAAAAATCTGAACTGAATAGTTTAGCTGTTTGGGTTGCGATGTTCGGCGATCGTGTTAGATTAGAACCATTCTAAAATATGAGGCTACTATGCGCTTTTTAACTCAGCGCCGGCATTTCCGAGACCTTTCTGAACAAGAGGTGCTCGCGCTTGCCATTTCGTCCGAAGAGGACGACGCGAGAATTTACAGAACCTACGCTGAAAAACTGAGGTCGGACTATCCGGATACAGCCAAGGTCTTCGAAGGGATGGCGGCTGAAGAGGACACGCACCGCAAAGCTTTGATCGCTTTGCATCGCAAGAGATTTGGCGATGTAATTCCTTTGATCCGTCGTGAACACGTGGCGGGTTACTATGCGCGTCGCCCGGTTTGGCTCATGGAAAACATGACGTTGGAACGCATCCGGGAAGAAGCGTCCGCCATGGAAAGTGACGCCGAGAGCTTTTATCTCGAAGCAGCCAAGCGCACCAAAGATGCAGACACTCGCAAGGTGCTAGGTGATCTGGCTGCCGCCGAAGCAGGGCATCAGCACAGCGCAGAACAGCTTGAGAAAAAGTATTTGGATGACGATGCGCTGGAGGCAGAAGATGCCAGTGCCAAGCGAAAGTTCATTTTGACATGGGTCCAGCCGGGACTGGCCGGTTTGATGGACGGATCGGTTTCGACCCTCGCCCCGATTTTCGCAACGGCCTTTGCCACACAGGATACCTGGACCACGTTCTTGGTTGGCCTGGCTGCATCTGTCGGTGCCGGTATCTCAATGGGCTTTACCGAAGCGGCCTCTGACGACGGGCAATTGTCCGGTCGTGGATCACCGATAAAACGGGGCTTCGCCTCGGGCATCATGACGACTGTTGGTGGTTTGGGACATGCCTTGCCCTACCTGATCCCTGACTTTTGGACGGCCACAATCACGGCGATCATCGTCGTGTTCGTCGAGCTTTGGGCCATTGCGTGGATTCAGAACAAGTACATGGAAACCCCATTCTTCCGAGCGGCGTTTCAGGTCGTTTTGGGTGGTGCTTTGGTCTTTGCGGCGGGTGTCTTGATCGGGAGCGGTTAGACCGCTGCAAAGACCCGGTTCAGGATCGCTTGCAATGCATCCGCGTCTTCTTGGGTAAAGGCATTGGGCTGATCGCTGTCTATGTCCAGAACGGCGATCAGCTGACCCTGTCCGTTCCAGACAGGCAGAACTAATTCAGACCGGGTGCTGGATGCACAGGCGATATGTCCGGGGAAGGCTTCCACATCCGCGACCAGTTGGGCCTGTTCTGTTCGCGCGCAGGCCCCGCAGACACCGTGGGCAAAGGGGATCACCAGACACCCATGCCCGCCCTGATAAGGCCCGATCTTCAGAACCTGGGGTTCCGTCACGCGATAGAAACCGGTCCAATCAAACCGGTCGTCTGAGTGATGCACTTCACATGTCACTGTCGCCATAAGAGCGACTGCATCGCTCTCGCCTTCGGTGAGGGCCTCAATGGTCTGAGCGAGGGTCTTGTAGTCTGGCATATTCGTTCCGCTGTCTGAATGGGATGTCAGAGACGCTCAATCGCGATGGCAGTGCCTTCGCCACCGCCAATGCAAATCGCAGCAATCCCGCGCTTAAGCTTGCGTTTCTCAAGTGCATTCAACAGCGTCACAATGATTCGCGCGCCTGACGCGCCGATTGGGTGCCCCAAGGCGCACGCGCCGCCATTCACGTTCACGATATCGCGGCGCAGGCCCATTTCTTGCATGAAGGCCATGGGCACGACGGCAAAGGCCTCGTTCACTTCCCAAAGATCTACATCGGAAATCTTCCAACCGATGCGGTCCAGCAATTTGCGGGCTGCTGGTACGGGTGCTGTCGGAAAATCGGCTGGGGCATGGGCGTGGCTGGCATGTCCCAGAATACGTGCGCGCGGCGCAACGCCCGATGCTTCGGCGGCCTCGAGTGTTCCCAGCACAAGCGCCGCGGCGCCGTCTGAGATTGACGATGAATTGGCCGCTGTGACGGTTCCATCCTTACGAAAAGCTGGCTTCAGCATAGGAATCTTGTCGGGGCGTGCGCGACCGGGCTGTTCATCGCCGGTGATGACTTCTTCGCCAGTGCGCGTGTGCAGTGTCACCGGCGTGATTTCGCCTTCAAATGCTCCGGTTCGTTCAGCCTCCAGCGCGTTGGACAAGGATCCCAGCGCATATTGATCCTGCGCTTCGCGGGTAAATTGAAAGGCTTCGGCGCAGTCTTCGGCAAAGGTTCCCATCAGTCGACCCTTGTCGTAGGCGTCCTCCAGCCCGTCGAGAAACATATGATCCTTCACTTCTGCATGACCGATGCGGGCACCGTCGCGCATCTTGGGCAGCATGTAAGGGGCGCCGCTCATGGACTCCATCCCGCCAGCCACGATGTAGTCGGCATCGCCAAGCGCCAACCGGTCATAAGCCATCATCGCAGATTTCATTCCGGACCCGCACATCTTGTTCAGTGTCGTGGCCGGAACTTCTTCGCCCAGCCCTGCTGCAAACCCGGCCTGCCTTGCTGGCGCTTGCCCTTGGCCGGCTGGCAATACACAGCCCATCAGCAATTCATCAATCGCTGGTTTTCCGGCTTGCTCCAAAGCGGCGCGGATTGCCGACCCTCCAAGCGCGGCGGCAGAAACATCGTTAAAGACACCCTGGAACCCACCCATCGGCGTCCGTGCAGCCCCCATGATTACGACGTCTTTCATGCCATAGCTCCTTGGTTTGTGTTGCTTATCTGCAGGCGCTCACAGATTGGTAAGAATTGAGCGGTACCTATGTCTCAGAATGCAGATCATGAGGCAAAGATGCAGCTGACTCAACGGCAGATCGAACTGCGCGATATCATTAAAGTTGAAGCACAGCGGATTGATGCGGCCGTTGCCGTTCAGTTCAAGGATGCAATGCGAACCGCAGTTGCAGAAGGGACCGGACCCGTTGTGCTGGACCTAAGCGAAGTTGAATTTATCGACTCAAGCGGACTTGGGGCCATCGTTGCATCAATGAAAGCCATGCCAGAGGGCCGAGTGCTGGAGCTGGCGGGGTTGTTGCCCGCGGTTGACAAGGTGTTTCGCATGACCCGCATGGACCGGATCTTCACGCTGCATGCGTCGGTCGAAGACGCATGCAGCTAGGGCCCATTAATTCATCGAAGACCAGATGTCGGAGTGTGCGGCGCATGAACAAATGGGATCAAAACGATCCACCTGGCGCTTTGCGTTTTGAACGCAGAATTGACAGCACCTCAACTGCGGTCAGTGTGTTGCTCTGCGATTTGCGAAATGAACTGCAGGCCGCAAACCATCGAGCCGGTTCCAGCGATACCTGGGAAATCGTACTGGCCGAAGCCATCAACAACGTGGTTGAGCATGCCTATATGGAGCATGCCGGTCATCCGGTCGCTCTCAAATTGGTATTCTCACCTGTGCTTTTGACCGCTGAGATGACAGATTGGGGCCTGCCGATGCCCAATCTGACCTTGCCGGAGGGCACGGCACCCGAAATTGGCGAAACGGCTGAAGATCAGCCAGAAGGCGGTTTTGGCTGGCATTTGATAAAGGCACTTACAGAACAGCTGGAATACAAACGCCAGGACAGCACCAATAAGCTGCTCTTTTCTGTAAAAATTGACTAGCAAAGCCACCAATGTTTCGGCCTGATTTCCAAAGACCTTTGAATCGCCCGCAACCAAACACATTCCGGCCCGAATCTGACGCCATCCATCAGGTGTAGCTGCATAAAGCTTCCCTCGGTGTCGCGTCGCAACAGCCCCCACCCAGTGCGCGGCACCGAGGACCATTCCCCCATACAGACAAGCGCGCGACACGACTGACCCATTGGGGAAAATGTCGCAATAACGCCTTTGGGTTTCCCAAATTCAGCCGCCATTTAACGTCAGAGATGATCGTGTAGCTGCATAAAGCTTCACTCGGCACCGCGCATAAACAGCCCCCACCCAGTGCGCGGTGCCGAGGTTCCCTCCGAAAATCAATGGCCTCACAGATTGACGCGGGTGCGCGCAGGTCTATTGTCCGCCGTGCAAGGGAGGCTTTTTATGCGCGATTTCCACAAACCGGGCCGTTCGGCTGTCATGGCCATGAATGGCATCTGTGCAACGTCTCATCCACTTGCAGCAGGTGCGGCCGTTGATGTTCTGAAATCCGGCGGCAATGCCATGGACGCGGCGATCGCGGGCGCCGTCATCCTCGGACTTGCCGAGCCGCAAATGACCGGCATTGGGGGCGATTGTTTTGCGCTGATTTCACCGGCTGGCACCGATCAGGTCGTCGCGGTGAACGGATCTGGCCGGTCAGCAGCCGCGGCCGACGCAGCGGTTCTGCGCGGCGAAGGTCACCAAACCGTACCTTTGCAATCAGCCCATGCCGTGACCGTGCCGGGTGCAATGGATGCGTTTTGCACAATGTCGGAAAAATGGGGGCGCATTGGAATCGCAGACAGTCTGGCGCCGGCGATACGCTACATGGACGAAGGCGTACCGGTGTCTGCGCGTGTCGCATGGGATTGGCAGGGCTGTGCCCCTGTGTTGTCGGGCCATGGCAAAACCCATTTCCTGAACAACGGCGCGATACCGCAATACGGCGACGTTTTCCGGTTGCCGGGCCAGGCCGAAGTTCTGCGTCGCGTGGCCAAAGATGGAAGGAACGCATTCTACGAAGGTGAGATCGCGGACGATATGCTCGCCACTTTGAATGCTTTGGGTGGGGCGCATACGGCCGAAGATTTTGCCGCAACGCAGTGTACGATCGCTGATCCGCTTGGCGGGACATACAAAGGTCAGGAACTGCTCGAGCATCCGCCCAATGGCCAGGGCGTGGTTGCCATTCTTTTGCTGAACATTCTTTCGCACTTTGACATTGCGAATATGGATCCCTTTGGCGCTGAACGTGCCCATATCGAAGCTGAGGCCGCCAAGCTGGCCTATGACGCAAGAAACCGCTTTTTGTCTGACCCTGCCACGATGGACCGGCTGGATCACATGACCAGCATGGAGACGGCCAGCGCGCTTGCCGCGTTGATCAATCCCAGCAAGGCAATGGCATCACCGGCGGCGATTTCCGAGGCGGTTCACAAGGACACTATTTACATTACGGTTGTTGATCGTGACCGGATGTCGGTCTCGTTGATCTACTCCATTTTCCACGGGTTTGGTTCGGGTATAGCCTCCGAGAAATTTGGAATCCTGTTCCAGAACCGCGGTGCCGGGTTCTCTTTGGCCGAAGGGCATCCAAACGAGCTGAAGGGCGGCAAACGTCCCATGCATACAATCATTCCTGCGATGCTGCGTGACCAAGGTCGGGTCACAATGCCGTTTGGTGTGATGGGCGGTCAGTATCAGCCCAACGGACACGCGCGCGTTGTAACGAATATGCTTGATTTCGGGATGGACCCTCAGGCCGCATTGGACGCGCCACGCAGCTTTGCCGAGAATGGTAAATTGCAGCTGGAACGTGGCTATGGGGACAGTGTTCGGGCGCAGCTTGCGGACATGGGGCATGATATTGAAACGCCTGATGTTCCGATTGGGGGGGCACAGGCAATCCTGATCCATGAAAATGGTGTGCTTGAGGGTGCCTCTGACCCTAGAAAAGATGGCTGCGCGGTCGGTTACTAGAACAGAGCGACACAACCTTGGGCAGAAAATGCCCCGGGTGTTCCGCCATCTTGCCCAAATTTAGCCGCGGACCCGGTTCAGGCTGAGTGCAGTCAAGAAACCGGAGCAGCAAAAATGTTTGGACCCATCGCGTCGTTCGAAAACTTCATGTTCAACGCTTTCAACTTTACCGGACGCGCCACCCGGGCAGAGTACTGGTGGGTCTATTTCATACGGTTTGTTCTGTTCTTCGCGTGTCTGATAGCGGACGTCATCGCGGCGGGCATGGCGCAAACGGTTTCCATCAATCCTTTGGCGTATTTCACACCATGGGCGATCTTGTTGACGATCATTCCGGCAACCTCCCTTTTGGCCCGTCGGTTGCACGATACGGGCCGGTCTTCGTTTTGGATTTTGGTAGGGCTGGTGCCGGGAATTGGGCCGCCTTGGCTGACGGCAATTCTGTGCGCCAAGAGCGAAGAAGAAGACAACAAATGGGGCCCAATGCGCAGCCCATCGGGGTTGCGGCCCAAGCAAAAGACCGCATCCGGGAAAACCAAGAGCGATCCAATGATGGGATACGTCACCTTGCTCAAGGCCTCGCGCGAGCCGACCCCCGAAGAAGTGGCCGCACAGCGGGAGCAGATTTCAGAATATTATCGCACGCAAGTGCTTGGGGCGCGCCAAGCCAGTGCCTAGGCGCGCCGCTGTCCATTTAAGCCACAGACGCCGAACAGATCTTGTTGATGTTGCTGCCGAGGGCGTCGTTGAACTCTGAATCCGACTGCTGTTTGGACAGGCCTTCTGTCAGCGCGCGGCTGAACGACGCGATCATCTTTGGCTGGCGGGCCAGCCGTTCGCAGGCCTCGGCAGTGGAATAGCCGCCGGACAGAGCCACGACACGCAGAACGCGGGGGTGATCGGCGAGATCGTCATACAGCCCGTCGTTCGTTGGGATGGTCAGCTTCAGCATCACATCCTGTTTGTCATCCAATGCATCCAGATGCTTGAGGCATTCGGCCTTGAGCATGGCTTCGGCTTCGGCTTTCGTTTCCGAGTGGATGTCCACTTCAGGCTCAATGATCGGCACAAGACCTGCGTTACAGACCGTTTTGGCCACATCAAACTGTTGGGCGATGACATCAGCGACGCCTTTGGCATTGGCCTCGTGGATGACCGACCGTTCCTTCGTGCCAAACACACCAAAGCCTTTTGCCTCTTCCAGTAAGGCTTCGAGACCTGGCATTGGCTTTAGCATCTGTGCCCCGTTTGCCCTGTCTTCCAGACCCTTGTCGATTTTCAGGAATGGAACAATGCCGCGATCTTCCCAGAGCAGCTGCGCAACGGGCTTGCCATCGATATCGCCGCGCATGGTGCGTTCAAAGAGGATCGCACCAATGACTTTCGCATTGGTGAAATCCGGTGCTTTGATGATGCGGGCGCGCATCGCGTGGATTTCGCCGAACATGGCTTCTTCGCCGTCGTACTGATCTTCTTCAACACCGTAGAGCCGCAGTGCTTTGGGCGTTGAGCCGCCCGACTGGTCCAATGCGGCGATAAAGCCGTTGCCTGTCTTGATCTGCTCAACTTGCTTGGAAAATGCATCCGTCATGGTGCCCTCATGTTCTTGAAATCAACCGTTGCGCTGCTCATAGCGCGAAACTTTGGCTCAATATAGAGGGCTAACGCGTTGTTATCGCTAAACCTGCCTTTGCCCCATGCGTCTACCCGGTTGGCTAGGATCCGTTCCGCTTGTTTATCCGCAGCCAAATGCCATCCTTTGCGCGAACGGTCAGGTGGGCTTCGGGCACGGGAACACGATCCGCATCTGCCTCAAAGCTCAGGTCGCGCAGCAACAACGACAGCAACAGTGTTCCTTCGGCCATGGCAAAAGCGGCCCCTGTACAAACCCTTGGCCCGGCTGAAAACGGCATATAGGCATCGCGCATGCATTGTTTACCATTTTCGGTTTGCCATCGCGCAGGATCGAACCCATCGGGATTGTCCCACAGGCGTTCGTGGCGGTGCAAATGCCAAGGGCTCAAAACGATCTGGCTGGATTTGGGAATGTCGCGATCGCGGAAGTGTTCAGGGCATGTGGTTTCCCGAACCATCATCGGTACAGGTGGATAGAGCCGCAACGCTTCGCGAAAGACATCACGGCTGACGCGCAGCTTTGAAAGTTCGGAAAACGCGCCAGTTTTCAAGGCCTGCGCTTCTTGCGCTACCTTGGTCTGCCACTGGGGGTGCGTTGCCATCAGATACAGTGACCAGCCAAGCGCCGAGGCAGACGTTTCATGACCGGCCAGGAAGAAGATCGCAACCTGATCGACCATCTCGTCGGTGGAAAAGGTTTCACCCGTTTCAGGATCACGGGTTGTCATGATCTTTGTCGCCAGATCGTCTGGCGCTGTCCCGGCTTCGATCTCTGCCATACGCCTTTCCGTCAGTTGCTTGATCAACCCGCGTATCCGCGCCGCCGCTGCGCGGGTGTCCTTGCGGAAAAACCGTGGGATCCAGCGGGGCAAAGGAATGAAAGCCGCAATGTTCAAGATGGGCTGGCTGCGCTGATAGGCGCGGAATTCATGGAACACTTCGGTCGCGATTTCGTCCTCGATCGGAATCGAAAAGAGCGTCCGAAAAATTACATCTGCGGCGGCATGGCTTGCAACTTCTTCCACCTCGACCCATTCACCGGCCTTGGGCTCTAGTCTGGATCGCGCGGATTGGGCGGCTTCCCAAATGGCGCCCCAGGTTTCTCGGATGCGACCACCCTCGAATGCGGGATCAATGATCCGCCTTTGCCGTTGCCACTGGGCACCGTTGGTCAGGAAAACGGAGTCTCCCAACAATGGCCTCAGGCCTTCGCTGATCCGGCCGGATTTGGGGAAATCCATGGGTCTGTCTTTCAGAACGGTTTTCACCAGTTCCGGCTGATTCACCAAATAGGATCGAAAGAAGGGTGTTTTGAATTCGGCCATCCACGCGCGGTACAGCCTTGCCGGTTGTGCCGACAGGATGTCGGATCGAAACAGTCGGGCGTATTTAAGCAGCGATACTTTTTCCGATCGGCTGGCCGGTTTGGGAGGGATCATGCCGCGAGACTCGTGAATTTGGACACGGCCTTGTCGATGCGGCTGGCTGATGGGGGTCGATCTGCATAGCGTTTGGCAAGGCTGATAGGACCGGCAGTGATTTGGAAATAATCATAGTCCAGAGGGCGATCGAAGGCGCACAAATACTGGAAATGCAGTCTGAAAAAGCGCCAGCGTAGTTCTTTCCATCGCTCCGGAGACAGCGATTTTGTGAACTGGGCTGAAAACACCAGCGGCCAACGCTTGTTCTCCGGGGCCACTCCGGACACGGACACAGGATCGCATAGCGCAAAAGCACAGCCATCGCCCGGCGCGGTGACGTCGACCCATGTCAGTTCATCGCGTGCCGCCAGATAGTTCAGATCAGCGCGCAGACGATGGGCATCCCGTAGGAAAGAAACCATTGGCACCACTTGCCCGAGAGACAGGAATGCAAGCCGGGGTCCAGTTTCCGGAATGCGGCCTTGCCGGATGAGATCAGACAGGATTGAAACCGCCAAATGCGCGCCGGAGCTGTGCCCGACAACCAGCACTTCGTCGACATCGTCCTGCAGGGCTTTTGCAATGATTTCGGTGAATTCCGCCATGCGGGCCTCGAGCTCGGGGGGATTTGCACCGCGATACCGCGCCGAATAGGCATAGTCATGCATCAGGTAATAGGCAAAGAACTTGCTGTCTTTGATTTTGAACCATCGCAAGACCAGTCCGGCGACGATGATTCCGCAAACCCCGGCCAATCCATGCCCGAACAATCCGGCCAACGGGATCAAGGCCAGCTTGAGACCGGCGAGGACTGCAGCGCCGATGGCAATCGCGATCAGCAATTGCACGAGCAACATTCCAATTGGGTACAGCGCCGCAATAACCGGCCCCTTGCGCAAACGCATCAGTCGAAACAGCGCGCCAGTGGCGATGTATTCCCAAGCGGTTCGGATCAGTTGTCCGTAGGTCGCAAAAATGGAGTTCGACATCGAGTCGCGCACAATGTCTGACCAGACCAAGACCTCAACTTCGGCCTGTGTCTTTGCGTGATCGATTTCGCTTTCGATACGCCAGCCGTAGAGACCCTTGGACGTCTTGGGCGCAAGCGAAACATCATAGCCGGATATTTCGGCCTGAGCCGCAGATTCCTTGCGATACAATTCGCGATAGCGTCTGGGGTGAATGGGATCGTAGCCGGGGATGTAGAACACCCGTCGGCGCGAAACGTCCTGTATATTTTTCCGCTCTTCGGCCATGGTTTTCCAGCCTTGTTTGCGGTCATGATAGCGTCACAATCCGGCAAGAGTAAGGCTAATGGCAGAAGCTTGAAACCGTTGCACCTATGCCGCAGCTGTCGCGGGCGGAGCGGTGTTTTCCCGGATGGGCAGATGGATCAATGCGCTGAACGCGCCCACGCCTACGCCGATCCACCAGACCAACGTGTAGTCGCCGTAGGTGTCGTACATCCGTCCGCCCAGCCAAACGCCAAGGAACCCGCCAAGCTGGTGGCTGAAAAAGACGATGCCATAGAGAGTACCCATGTAACGCAATCCATAAAGGTGCGCGATCAGACCAGAGGTCAACGGAACGGTCGCCAGCCACAGCGCACCCATAACGGACGAAAAGATCAGCACTGAGGTTGGGGTGATTGGCATAAGGATGAACACCGCAGCAGCAATCGTGCGGCCGGTGTAAACGGCGCTCAACAGGTATTTCTTGCTATACCGCTTGCCCAGCCATCCCGCGCTGAGCGTGCCCAGAATGTTGAACAGTCCGATCAGGGAAATCGCCACGGCCCCAAGCGCTGAGGTGGTGGTTATGCCGATCCCGTGCAGCGTGCCGCCTGGCGCAATCGGCCCGCACAGTTCAGTCACAAAAGCGGGGAAATGTGCCGTGATGAATGCCAATTGATAGCCGCAGGAAAAAAAGCCCAGAAAGATCATGCCAAAGGACGGGTCACGCATCGCCTTGGTCAGAATGCTTCCCATGCTTTGTTGTAATTCGGCCTTGGTGGCGGGCCGCGTTGGCGATCGCATGAAGGGCAACATCAGCAACATGCCGAGGATCAAACAGGCAAAGACAACAAACACACCCTGCCATGCCATCATCCCGAGTAGCCATTCCGCCAGCGGTGCGCCAACCACTTGCCCGGCACTGCCGGCGGCTGTCACGATGGCCAGTGACATTGATCTGTTTTCATCGCTGGATGCCCGACCGACGACGGCAAGAATGACGCCAAATCCGGTTCCTGCGATCCCGAATCCGACCAACCATTCCAATTGCTGCATTGCAAATGGCGTCGTTGCATAGCTCGAAAGCACCAGACCGGCCGCGTAAACAAGAGCGCCCATGACAATCGCTTTCCGATCCCCGATTTTTTCGGCCAAGGCGCCAAAAAGCGGCTGCCCGATCCCCCAGGCCAAATTCTGGATCGCGATGGCCAGACTGAATTCGCTGCGCAGCCATCCAAATTCATCGGCGATCGGGATTTGAAACACGCCAAAACTGGCGCGCACAGCGAAAGATGTCAGAATGATCAAGCATCCGACTATCAATACTGGGGTCACAAGAGGGCTGGGCCGGTCCATGGCAGTCCTTTCGAATTTCGCGCAAGGTACGCTATTGAGCGCGGCGGTCAATTTCCAAGATGTGGTGGTTGGCATCACCGAAAATGAACCAAAACCGACTACACAAATTCGGGGCCGCAAGGTATCGGAAGACATGCAAACGGTGGAACAGCTATATAACCAACGTGTCGAGCAGGGGCGCCTGAAGGCAGATCCCGCTCAGCAAAGCGCTTTGCCGTCTCTTGAACGTATCCGCGCCGCCGTTGCAGAACCGGCCAAACGGGGATTTTTCCGCAAGGCGCCGGAACCGCCAAAAGGGCTGTATCTATGGGGCGGTGTCGGACGCGGTAAATCCATGCTGATGGATTTGTTTGTCGATACGCTGAACGTGCCCGCCCGGCGGGTACATTTCCATGCTTTCATGCAGGAAATTCATGCCGAAATGCATCGTCTCAGAAGTGATGGCGTAGAGGATCCTATCAAGCCTGTCGCCAAGGCAGTCAGCGATGCCGTGCGTGTGTTGGCCTTTGACGAAATGCAGATCACCGACATCACGGATGCCATGATTGTCGGGCGCTTGTTCGAGCAGTTGTTTGACGCTGGATGCGTTGTCGTGACGACTTCAAATCGGGTGCCGGATGATTTGTACAAGGACGGTTTGAACCGACAGCTGTTCCTGCCGTTCATTGACTTGCTCAAAGACCGCATGGAAGTTCGGGAACTGGCCTCGGACCGGGATCATCGGCAGGATCGGCTGGCTGGATCGCAGGTCTATTTCACGCCCGCCAATGCAGAAGCGCGCAGCCAAATCGATGTACTTTGGAATGAGCTGACCCATGGTCAGGAAGAACCATTGGTCCTGCATGTCAAAGGCCGGGAGGTTGAACTACCGCGGTTTCATAATGCTGCAGCGCGGGCTAGTTTTTTTGATCTGTGTGGGCGGGCACTGGGCCCGGCAGATTACCTGAAACTGGCTGAATGCGTTCGCATTTTGATCGTTGAGGACATTCCCCGCCTTAGCCGTCAGAATTTTAACGAAGCGAAACGCTTTGTGACCCTGATCGACGCGCTCTACGAGGCACGGGTCAAACTAATTGCATCGGCGGCGGCTCAACCGGAAATGCTCTATGTCGAAGGAACGGGCAGTTTCGAGTTTGAGCGAACCGCAAGCCGGCTGCGTGAAATGCAGGGCGTGGAATGGGGCATGGCCGATAGCTGAAAAAAAGGGGTCCCGAAGGACCCCCAAGGCTGCTCGGTATTGGTCTCTGCCAAATTAGGGTGTTTCTGGAATGGTCAGCACCATGCCTGCGCGCACATCCGCCGGACTGCTGAGTAAATCTGTGTTGGCTTGAAGAATGGTCAGATAGCCAACGGTATTTCCGTAGAAACGATATGAGATCCCAGCGAGGCTCTCGCCTTGCTGAACGGTGTAGAGTTGACTTGCCGCCGCGACGGGCGCAGGTGCGGCAGGCTCTGCTGGCTGCGCGAGCGCTGCCAAAGGCGCAGATTTCTGGGTGTCATCGCGCGGGCCGGGTTTTTGCAACTCGCTGACAATGCCCAAGCTCATCTGGTGCAGGGCCTTCATGACATCGTCTTGCGCTGGTTTGTTCAGCTCTGGTGCGATGGTCGCGGTTTCAACCTCGGCTGCGGGTGCAATAGGCGTTGCGGCCTGCATTGGTTCGGCCAAGCCCGCAGGGCGGGCCACGGGCCGCGTTGGGTCGCGTGGCACGCTCTGGGCTGCAACAATCTGAGGCTCGGCGGGAGTGACGGGTGCCAAGGCAGGTTGCAAAGTGAGGAAGTCAGGGTTCGCGCGGCTTACCTCGTTGATGTCCGGTTGCGGCGCGCTGGGGGCAATCACGAAGGTGTAGACAAGACTTGCCGTCGCGGCCGTGAAACATACGGCAAACAACGCCAGACGCATCATGGGTGCGTCCCCCATGGGATGCGATGGTGTGCAATCTGGTTGCGGCGCGCAAGGCAGCAAAACGTCATTGTCAGTCCCCCATGTTCCGCAGCCTTGTGGCAATCAGCTGCATGAACAGGGATTTTATACGTCAAGTGATTCGCACACGTCAACATATAGTAGGGCTGTCAAGCCCTATGAACAGGAAAGCGTTAGACTACAATAGGTTGAAGCTTATTGGGTCGGCAGGATCAGAGTCTGGCCAGCACGCAAATCGTCAGGACGCGACAAAAACGATTGGTTTGCAACGAACAACGGCCCGGTCATGTTGACGTCGCCGTAAATCTCTTCGGCGATCGAAACCAGACTGTCTCCAACCTGAACAACGTAAAGTTGCGGGCCGTCGACGGCGGCCTTGCGCTCTTGCTCCGCAGGCTTTGTCTGACCGTCATCCAGCGACCGGCGAACGATTGTATGCAGCAGACTGCCCGGCTCACCCGGCGCGCTTTCGCGGCCTGTCGCCTGATTGAGGCTCGATAGCGTCCCCCAAGTCATTTTTCGCAGGGATTGATCATCCATGTCACCGGCGGTGACGGTTTGCTGAATGGGCGCCCTTTTGGGGGCGGTGGCCTGTTCAGCAGGCTCTGGTTCAACCAAGCGCGGTGCCGGCGTGATTGCCGGTTCTGCGCGTGTCACGGGTTCGGGGAATACCGGATCAGGCGCCCGGTTGCTGCCGGGCTGAAATATGAGCAGGCCAATCGTTATGACCATGAACCCAGCTGCCAAAAGAAACATTCTGATCATGACTGCTGTACCCTTTTAAAAACCACCTGCATTGCGCTCATTGTCCCACCACTGTCGTCAAACCCAGAGCAAGCCAGCTTTTCAGGCCTCCTCGGTAGTACGACAGTTTTTCGGCCGGATAGCCTGCATCCAAAAGGCTACGCAATGCGCGTGGCGCTTCGTCGGCATCTGCGCCTCCGGCAAAGAAGACCAGAGAGAAGGCGTTCGAAAAGTCATTTCCCTGCACTCCAAGCGCATTCAGGAGATCGTCGCGATACGGGTTGTCCGGCTGGACTGTCGCAAAGGGAACGTTCACGGCACCGGGGATTGTTCCGGCGGCAAAGCCTTCAGGCAGACGCGCATCGACCAACAGGCCACGACCGCGCGACGCAAAGCTGTCGAGAAAATCGAGAACTTCGAGTTCGCCAATCGTTGCGATACCGGAAGCGGCTTGCATCGGCTGAAGGCATTTTGACGGACAAGCCGGTCCGTTGCGCTCGATCGTCAGGGCGCGTCCGTTCAGGGTGGTTTCAAAACGGGCCATGTCGCGTGTGATGCGCGTATCCTGCGCAAAGGCAGGCGCGGCAGCACATATTGCGGCCAGTCCGGTCAGGGTAAGACCTTGAAACATTGCTCATCCTCAATCGGCTTTGGTTCGCCGTCGCTCTTATCGTTTTTCCAAAATATAGGGCACTTGAGGCGAATCAGTCAATATCTCGGGGGTAGGCACAATCGGGAATACCCCCGGAATTACTGGGAAAATCAGCCGTTTTCGCGCAGAATTGCTCCGGCCAGGTACAAAGAGCCACAAATCAGGACCCGCGCATCCGGTGTCGCGCAGGCGATTTCAACCAGTGCTTCGCGCACATTCGGGGCAGTTTGCGCCGCAAATCCGCAGTCAGCGGCCATCCGTGCCGTGTCTTCTGCGGGTAGCGTGTTGGCCTCACCGGGGATTGAAACTGCAGTCAGAGAACTGGCCACCTCGGCCAGCGGGGCAAGAAAGCCGCGCGCGTCCTTGGTGTTGAGCATGCCGCAGATCAGGTGTGTCGGCCGTTCCGGAAGCTTGGCGATGTGAGCTGCGAGCGCTTTGCCGGCTGCCGGGTTGTGCCCCCCGTCCAGCCAAAGCTCGGCCTGAGGGGCGGCTTCAACCAGCGGCCCTGTTCGCAAGCGCTGCATTCGCGCTGGCCAAAAGGCGTTTGTGACTGCTGCCTCGCAGGCTTCTTCGTTCAGGTTCAGTGCGCGCAGCGCCGCGCAGGCTGCCCCTGCATTTTGATATTGGTGCGCGCCCGCCAAATTTGGCAAAGGCAAATCAAGCAGGCCTGTTTCGTCCTGATAGACCAGACGACCGCGCTCTTCCCAAACGTGCCATTGCTGACCATAGGCCAAAAGCGGCGCCGAAAGAGCAATGGCGCGCTGCTCGATAACCTCAAGCCCCTCTTCGGCCTGCGGAGACACGATACAGGGCACACCACGTTTGATGATGCCGGCCTTTTCCCCTGCGATTGCAGTCAGGGTGTTGCCCAGAAACTGTTCGTGATCCATCGAAACAGGCGTGATGATCGTAAGAACCGGTTTTTCGACCACGTTGGTTGCGTCCAGACGCCCGCCAAGACCGACTTCCAGCAGTGTGTAGTCAGCAGGGGTTCTGGCCATCGCAAGAATGGCCGCCACTGTCGTGATCTCAAAATATGTGATCGGCTCGCCGCCGTTGGCGGCATAACATTCATCGAGGATCGCAGTCAGATGGTCCTCGGCGATGAACTCGCCTGCAAGCCGGATGCGTTCGTGGAACCGCGCCAGATGCGGCGAGGTATAAGCATGAACCTTGTGGCCCGCGGACTCCAGCCCGGCGCGGATCATCGACTGAGTGCTTCCCTTGCCGTTTGTGCCTGCGATATGGATGACTGGCGGCAAATCATTCTGTGGGTTGCCCAACGCATCCAACAGACGCCAGACCCTGTCTAGAACAAGATCCATGACCTTTGGGTGCAGCGCCATCATCCGTTCGAGGATGATGTCCGAACTTGGCGTGCTCATCGCTTTTATTTCGCAGGTGTTTCATTGCCCGGCGCAGGAAGATCCCCCCATGTCGGTGGGGGCATCTGCATGAGCATCCGGGTCAGCATGATGAGCTCTTTGCGCATTTCGCGACGATCAGTAACCCGATCCAGCATCCCGTGTTCCAGAAGATACTCGGCCCTTTGGAAGCCTTCGGGCAGTTTTTCGCGAATGGTCTGTTCGATCACGCGAGGACCGGCAAAGCAGATCAGCGCATTAGGTTCGGCGATCTGGACATCGCCAAGCATCGCATAAGAAGCCGTCACACCACCGGTCGTCGGATGAGTCAGCACAACGATATAGGGCAATCCGGCTTCTTTCAGCATTTGCACGGCGACTGTTGTGCGCGGCATTTGCATCAGACTCAGAATGCCCTCTTGCATCCGGGCGCCACCGGCGGCTGAAAACAGGACCAAAGGCCGGCCCAGCTTTACGGCTTCTTCGGCGGCGGCGATGATGGCGTTGCCGACATACATGCCCATGGAGCCACCCATAAAGCTGAAATCCTGCGCGGCAGCGATAATGGGTGTACGCCCGATTTCACCTGCGGCAACCAGCATGGATTCCTTTTCACCGGTTGATTTCTGCGCGGCTTTCATTCGATCCGGGTACCGCTTTTGATCGCGGAACTGCAAAGGATCGGTAATCGGTTCAGGCACGGCAATTTCGTTGAACACACCACCGTCAAACAGCGCATAAAACCGGTCACGCGGCGTGATGTGCATGTGATGCCCGCAGCTTGTGCAGACGTTCAGGTTATCGCTGATTTCACGATGGAACAGCATCGTGCCGCAGCCATCGCATTTCGACCAAAGGTTTTCGGGCGTTTCACGGCGCGAAAAAATGGAGTTGATCCGGGGTCGGACGTAGTTTGAGATCCAGTTCATGGTCAGCCTGCACCTGTTGTGACGGCGCAGACTTAAGCCCGACGCAACGGAAATGCAATCATGCGCGGATTGCGACCCGCGCGGCTAGCCATGCCAATCCGATGGTTACCAGATCAAGTGGAAGCAATGCCCGGACAGCGGCTTCGTTTTCCGGGCCGAAAGGCAAATGGTACAGGGCGAGGCCGGACAGGTCGCCTTGGAGGGATATAACCGCAATGGCGAGCGTGTTGTTTACAAGGTGTAAGGCGATCGCTGGTCCCAGTGTCCCGGCGCGCATGGTCAGATCCGCAGTCGCCAACCCAAACACGAATGCCCAGATCGCCACGAGGATCGCGTTGCTGCCGTATACCGCCGGTGCATAGTGCCCCAGCGCGAACAGCGCCGAAGGCACTGTCAGCCAAATCAGCGGATGTGCAAATCGCGCGGCCAACTGGCTTTGGAGATATCCGCGAAACAGCAGCTCTTCGCTGCCGGACTGTATCAAGATTGCGCAGAGCGTCAGGGGTAACAGACTGATCCAGACACCCGCGGGCAGGCCGGGGTTCATATCGCGGGACATTGGCCAAGGCGGCAAAATCGCGATTGCGAAAAACAAAACGGACAGCGCCAAAATCACCCGGCCGAACTGACGCCAGAACAGGTCGCGCGCTCCGAAAAGCCCAAAGGGTCTTCGCTGATGAACGAGTTCGGCCGCGACCAACGCGCCCAGTCCCATCGCTCCCATCAAGAGCAAAAGAACCAGAAGCCCCAGCGCTGTTTTCCCGGTTTCGACATCAGCTGCGAACGACCAAAAGGTATCGGGCTGGATCAGCATTTGCAGTATTGAGAAAAAGGCGCGGGTCAGACCAAGATAGACCGCCGCGACAATGCCCAGTCCAGCGATCAGCCGCCAAAGCTCGGTCTTGGGTCGAGCGGGTTCGACCATCTTTTCAAAGCCGGGGTACTGCATCAATTCAATGTCTTTGCCTGTGGTTTGCTGGTCCCGTTGTCTCAACTTCGTTCAGGGCATGTCAAATAAGGCCCTTGGTGCTTGCTGCTACGGCACCCCTTCGTTATTCCGGGGGCAACGAATTTCATGGGAGGAGCCAAGATGCTCAAGCGTCCGTTCGACAAGTCCAAACTGCCCAGCCGTCACGTAACCGAAGGCCCCGAGCGCGCGCCGCATCGGTCTTACTACTATGCGATGGGTATGACCGAAGAGGAAATTCACCAGCCGTTGGTTGGTGTTGCGACCTGCTGGAACGAAGCAGCCCCGTGCAATATCGCGCTGAACCGTCAGGCCCAGGCGGTCAAGATGGGCGTCAAACAGGGCTTTGGCACGCCGCGCGAATTCACAACAATCACCGTCACCGACGGAATCGCGATGGGCCACGAAGGCATGCGTTCTTCGCTGGCGTCGCGCGAAGCGATTGCCGACACCGTTGAGCTGACTATGCGTGGCCATTGCTACGATGCGATTGTCGGCTTGGCCGGGTGCGACAAATCCCTTCCCGGCATGATGATGGCCATGGTGCGTTTGAATGTGCCTTCGGTCTTTATCTACGGCGGGTCCATCCTGCCGGGTAAAGCGCCTCAGGTTCAGGAAATTCCAGAAGACTTCCGCACCCGTGACCTGACGGTTCAGGATATGTTCGAGGCGGTCGGGCGCCATCAGAACGATCAGATGTCTGACGAGGCGCTGGATATGCTGGAACGGGTTGCCTGTCCTTCTGCTGGTGCTTGCGGCGGCCAGTTCACCGCGAATACCATGGCCTGTGTGTCCGAAGCCATTGGCCTCGCGCTGATGAACAGCTCTGGCATGCCTGCCCCCTACGAGTCGCGTGACCAATATGGCGAGGCATCTGGCCGCGCGGTAATGGATCTTGTTGAAAACAACATCCGCGCCCGTGATATCGTAACCCGCAAGTCGCTTGAAAATGCCGCGCGCGTCGTCGCCTGCACCGGTGGTTCAACCAACGCCGGTTTGCACATGCCCGCAATTGCCCACGAGGCAGGCATTGAGTTCTTCCTCGATGATGTATGTGAAATTTTCCGTGATACGCCTTACTTCGTCGATCTAAAGCCCGGCGGTCAGTATGTTGCCAAGGACCTCTACGAAGCGGGCGGTGTGCCCGTCGTGATGAAGGAGTTGCGCAAGGCTGGTCTGATCCACGAGGATTGCATGACCGCATCCGGTAAGACGATCGGTGAGGAGCTGGATCAGATCGCCCGCGAGGCGGATGGTCAGGTGATCTACCCGATCGAAACACCGATCACCAAGACAGGCGGTGTCGTTGGTCTGAAGGGCAACCTTGCTCCTCAGGGTGCAATCGTAAAAGTTGCCGGCATTGCGGCAGAAGATCAGGTCTTTACCGGCCCTGCGCGCGTCTTCGAGTGCGAGGAAGATGCCTTCGCCGCCGTCAAGGCGCGCGGCTACGAAGAAGGCGAAGTAATCGTTATTCGCAACGAAGGCCCGGCTGGTGGCCCCGGTATGCGTGAAATGCTGGCGACGACCGCTGCGCTGTCCGGTCAGGGCATGGGCAAGAAGGTTGCGCTGATCACCGATGGCCGTTTCTCGGGTGCGACCCGTGGGTTCTGTGTGGGTCACGTTGGACCAGAAGCCGCGCACGGCGGACCAATCGCGATGCTGCGGGACGGTGACATGATTACCATCGACGCAGTCTCTGGTTCTCTGAGTGTGGATCTGAGTGAAGATGAACTGGCAGCCCGCAAGGCGGATTGGAAAGGCCCGCGCGAGACGATCTATGCTTCCGGCGCCCTGTGGAAATACGCTCAGCTGGTTGGCGAAACTTATAAGGGTGCGGTGACGCAACCGGGTGGCGGCGCTGAAAAGCACGTCTACGCCGACCTGTAAGGCGTTCGGTATCATGTGTTCTGTTTTACGAGTTCTGGCCTGCTGCCTTTTGGTGGCGGGCTGCGCGAATGGTGTTCCCGAGTCTGGCCCAAGTCAAAAGACTGGTAATGGCGGATTTCTGAGTGGTTTGTTGGGCAACGACAGCAATGCTGCCGCTGGCAGTTCGACCGCGGCCAAACCGGGTACACGACCAAGGATGCCAACACCCTTGTCCAAGGTTGCTTTGGCTGGTGGGGACGTGATTGTCGGCGGACCTGACAACTACTGTATCGATCCGACCACAGTTCAGAAACGGACCGAACGCGGATTTGCCGTGATTGCGTCGTGCCGGATTTTGTCGGGCGGACGTGCCGGTGATCCGGTTGATCCAGCCCTGATCACCGTGACCGTCGGGCCGCGTGGGGATATGTCTGACCTGCCAAGTCCGAACACGCTGGCGGACGTCCATGGTGCGCCGCTCGTGACGGGCCAAAGCGCGAATGATTTCGTAGCCGCAAATCTGGCCCAGGGCGGACAGCAATTTCTGGCGGGTGGCGATGATCGGCACTGGCGCGCTGCCTTCGTGCAAGGCGAGCGGCTGATCGGTTTGGCGCTTTACGCACCAAAGGGCAGCCCGCTGGCTGGCGACGCCGGGGTTTCATTGCTGTTGCGGGTCAAATCACGCATCGAAACACTGTCGCCGGGCGGCGCGAATGCAACAGCGTCACAATCCGTGTCTGGTCCGACACAAGGTGGCGGCTTGCTAGGGCGTTTATTCAATCGTTAGAGTTGTCGGTAATGTTGTCAGATGTGATGCAATCACACGCCGCACTTTGATGCGGGACAAAACATAAAGTGGTACGGGGCACTTTCTGATGGGTCAGGAAAAACAGGGTTGGTTTGAGCGCACGCTCTATTCTGGTGCCCTGCGCCGTTGGAAACGTGCGGCCAAGCAGGCCGGCGAAACTGATCTGCCCGAATTGCGCCGTCAACGATCGATGGCACGCCGTCTCAAGCAACACGTTGACCAACTGATCCAAGTTGCGGATGGACGACTTGCATTGCCGTTAATTGGCAACCAATCCTTTCCTCGGCCGGTCGATGCGGATTGGGCGTGGCGTCCCGAATTGTGGTGCGGGCCTTTGCCGACCCCGGGCATGTCGTCGGTCGAGTCCAAGTCCATGCTTGGCAAAGAGGTGACGCTTTTTCATGACTGCCGTCACTCGGAACTGACTCTGCGCCAGTTGCGCAACATGCGTGAGGCCGATTTGGCCGCCTATGGCCTGCGGATGGATGTTTTCAAATTTGATGGCTCATATCTGTCGCTGGCCGTCGATTTGCCTGAAAGCGCAGGGCGTGGGCTGATCCGCAAGCATCTGATCCGGATTGAAACGATCGTTGAGATGGAAAAGCCACTGGAAATCTTTGCGCGCCTGAACATCAAACACGGCCCGAACACCGAACAGGTTGTGCGGGAATTGCCGTTGAATCAGGAAGACATCGTTGTCGAATTTGATCTGGCCTACACCAAACTCAATGAAAAGCGCATCGAGAGGATCTGGCTGGATCTCATTTTCGAAGGACCGCAAATGAATCAGGTGATCCTGCGAGACCTCACATTCTCAAGACGCAAGCGCGCCGAACTCTGAGCCGAAGGAAACCCCGGAAATGAGCGTTTTCTCACTGACCAAGACACGTTTCAAAGAAGGCGTCTGGGAAGGCCTGTTGGTGGCCAAGACCAAAGAGGCGCCGGCCCCGGACATCGTGGTCACACTGAACGATCAGACCGTGCCGGGTGTCGTTTTGGCCGATACGGGGCAGGCCGGACGTTGGGCTGTCGAAGTGCCGGTTCCAAAAGACGCCATCGGGGACGGTGTGCAGACCTTTTTGATCCTTGATGCGCACAGCGACATTGTTCTCGACAGCTTCACACTGATTGCTGGTGAGGTGTTGGGCGATGACATCCGTGCCGAAGTGGAATTGCTGCGAGCCGAGCTTGATATGCTAAAACGCGCTTTCCGCCGTCATTGTCTGGAAACCATGTAGGCCGAACGTCTGTTTCGAACGCGCCGACGCACATCAAAAGACGTGACCGGTAATTCGGATGTTGGGTCAGGATCGCTCTGCGCTGCATTGACCCTTGCTGCCCGGAGGTTCATTGATTGACCAAGCAGCACCGGAGTTTTCATGTCGCCCTTCCGAGGCATTCTATTCAAATTGTCTGCGGTGTTTCTTTTCACCATCATGGCATCGCTGATCAAAGCGACCTCGGCCGATGTGCCGCCGGGGCAGGCGGTGTTCTTTCGATCCTTCTTTGCCATTCCGGTGATCATTACTTGGCTGGCCTTGCGTGGGGATCTGACGACAGGGTTCCGGGCCAGCAATCCGATGGGTCATGTCTGGCGGGGCATCATTGGTGTGACCGCGATGGGATGTGGTTTCGCGGCGCTTGGTCTTTTGCCACTGCCCGAAGTCACGGCGCTGGGATACGCGGCACCCCTGTTGACGGTCTTGTTCGCGGCGGCCCTGCTGGGCGAACGGCTGCGCCTGTTTCGTCTGTCCGCCGTCGGTGTTGGTCTGGTGGGCGTTGTGATTGTGTTGTGGCCACGGCTATCGATTGATGAGGTCGAAACCGTTGCACTGATTGGCGCTGGGCTGACACTGGTCTCGGCGGCCTTTCGCGCGCTGGCGCAAATCCACATACGCCGTCTTGTGGCAACCGAAGAAACCTCTGCCATCGTCTTTTACTTTTCGCTCACGGCCAGCGGGTTTGCTCTGCTGACTATACCGTTTGGGTGGACCTGGCCGGGGTGGACTGCGATTGCCATGTTGATCGGAGCAGGTCTGATTGGGGGCGTTGCGCAAATCTTGCTGACGACCTCTTACAAACATTCCGAGGCGGCATTGCTGGCGCCGTTTGACTATGCGTCCATCCTTTTTGCAATCTTGTTCGGCTACGTATTTTTTGACGAAACGCCCACAACCATGGTTCTGATCGGTTCGGGCATCGTTGTTTTGGCTGGTATCTTGATCATCTGGCGCGAACGCCAGCTTGGTCTGCGTCGTGGCAAGGCGCGTCCGGGCATGACCCCGAACGGCTGACTAAAGATCAAAGGCGCTGGCCATAGCATAGGCAGGCCAGAGCAGGGCGCGTCTGTGACGCCCAAGAGGAAACCGTTTAGGCACGGCTTTCATCGCGGCGGGATAGTTACTCTGCGGCGCTTCATTCTGTGTAAGTGAGGCCAGCAGTTTGCCGGCGTAGGTGCCCATCGCAACACCGTTGCCGTGAAATCCTAGGCCTGCAAACAGCCCATTGTGACCCGGAACAGGTCCGACAAATGGCGTCAGACCAGCCATCAGACACACCAGCCCTTGCCAGCTATGGGTGATTTCCACAGCGCTCCATGCCGGGAACAGTCTGGCGAAATCCTTGCGAATTTGTGCTTCGATCCGTGTGTTTGCACGTGCGCTGGCCTTTAGGCCGCCGCGCATCCCAAAGAGAAACCTTCGATTGGGCATGAGGCGGAAGTAGTGCAGCAGGGTGCGGCTGTCGTATGCCATCTGATTTGAATGCCAACCGGCTGCATCAAGCTCGGCATCGGTCAGAGGGCGCGTGACGATCACGCTGGATTGCGTTGGCAGATAGCGGGCGCGTAGCCAATCGGGCAGATCTTCGGACGAATATCCATTGGTTGCCAAAATGACCCGCTGCGCGGTGATCGTCCCTTTTGGTGTTCGCAGGCGCCAGTTGTCACCAAATCGGTCCAGAGACTCGACCGGTGAGAAATCAAACAACTGTGCACCTTCTCCGATTGCAGCCTGAGCAAGTCCCGAATGATATTTTCGGGGGTTCAGGCCAAAGCCGATCGGAATCGTCATAGCGCCGTGCCATGGCCCGCCCAGCCCATCCTGTCGAAGCGCGTGCTGCGGTGTCAAAATGGGCGAAACGTCGTAGTCTTCTGCGGCAGTCGCGGCCTCGGACTGCATGGTGGACCAGGCTTTGGCGGAATGCGCCAGCAGAGTTTCACCCTGTGAGTGTCTATCGACGTCCAGAGCCAATTGATCGATCAGGCTGCCCACCAGGTCTACAGCGGCAACTTCTGTTTGCCGCCATTCCGCCAATCCATCTTTTCCGAACCGGTGGGCAAGCGAGGCCCGCGATGCCTTGGCTCCGCCGAGACAGCAAAATCCGCCGTTGCGACCCGACGCACCATAGCCTGAGTGTTCCGCTTCGAGCACGGTTGTCTGGATACCTGCCTGAGCAAGATGGTAGGCCGCTGAAACCCCGGTAAACCCACCGCCGATAATGGCCACGTCGGTTTGCAGGTCTTCTTTCAACGCACCCCAAGAGGCGCGCTCAACCGTGTCGGCCCAATAACAGGCGCCTTGCGGGCCATAGGCGGCGGGCTCGTAAATCCGCTTCATGCGGTACGCGCAGCGGCCTGTTCGGCGCGGGCCTGTTGCAGCGCGGTCCTTTTGGAAACTAGCGAGGCCGTGATGACACCCACCGTGACAATGCCGATCATGATAGTTGAAAGGGCATTGATTTCGGGGCTGACTCCCAGCCTGACCGCCGAAAATACCTTGATCGGCAACGTCGTTGCTCCGGGCCCCGTTGTAAAACTTGCGATGACAAGATCATCGAGTGACAGCGTGAAGGCCAGCAACCAACTAGAGATAACCGCAGGCGCAATGATTGGCAGGGTGACCAGCCGGAAGGCATCGAACGGTGATGCGCCCAGATCGAGCGCAGCCTCTTCGAGCGAACGGTCGAAACTGGTTAGCCGCGAGGACACGACCACGGACACAAAGCACATCGAAAACGTCGTATGGGCCAGCACGACAGTCAGCACGCCGCGATCCAGCCCAATGCCGATAAAGAGCAAGAGCAAAGACAGGCCAGTAATAACCTCTGGCATGACCAAGGGCGCGTAGATCATCCCGGAAAACAGGGTGCGCCCGGGGAACCGACCGCCACGCACCAGAACCTGCGCGGCCATGGTGCCCAGCACGGTGGCCAGTGTTGATGAAAAGAACGCGACCTTGACCGTGACCCATGCGGCATCGAGGAATTCTTCGTTCTGCAGGAGTTCGCCGTACCACTTGGTTGAAAACCCGGCCCAAACGGTGACCAGTCTGGATTCGTTGAACGAATAGATCACAAGAATGATCATCGGCAGGTACAGAAAGGCAAAGCCGAGCGTCAGGGACGTTGCGTTGAACCAGCTGAACTGTCTCATGACGTGCACCCGTTGGCATGGGTGTTCGACTGATCAAAACGAGGCGAGCGCGAGCCGGTCATCCTTCTGCCTCGCGCTGTTTTTGTTCGTTGCGTTGGAACAGGACGATGGGGATGATCAGGATCAAAAGCAGGATGACGGCCACGGCCGACGCGACCGGCCAATCCCGGTTCGAAAAGAACTCTTCCCACAGAACTTTTCCGATCATCAGCGTTTCTGACCCACCGAGCAGCGATGGGATGACAAACTCACCCAGTGTTGGGATGAAGACCAGAAAACACCCTGCGATGACGCCGCCCTTGGACAGCGGCAAGGTCACCAGCCAAAACGCCGTGGTACGTGAACAGCCCAGATCCTCTGCCGCTTCGAGCAGGCTGTCATCAAGCTTTTCCAGAGCCGAATAGATCGGCAGGATCATGAACGGCAGGTAGGTATACACGATCCCGATGTAGACTGCTGTCTGCGTATTCAGAATCTGTAGCGGTTCAGAGATTGCTCCGATTCCGATCAGGAACTGGTTCAGCACACCTTCTGTCGAAAGTATTCCCATCCACGAGTAAACCCGGATCAGAAAGCTGGTCCAGAAGGGCAGAATAACCAGCATCAAAAGCGTCGGGCGCCATTCCTTTGCGGCGCGGGCCATGGCGTAGGCAATCGGGTAGCCGACCACCAAAGTGATTGCCGTAGACAACGCGGCGATTTTGAGTGAGCTCAGATAGGCCTTCCAGTAGAGATCGTCGCTTGTCAAAAAGACAAAATTTTCAAAATCCAGCTGAGTGATAAAGTCCCAAACTGCAGCAAGACCTCCGGTCAGATCGAGCTGCGGCATATACGGGGGACGCGCCAGTGCGATGTCGGACAGCGAAATCTTGAGCACGATTGCAAAGGGCACCAGAAACAGTGCCAACAGCCAAATATAAGGCAGAGCAATGAGGAATGTGCGCCGCATCATTCGGTCAGCACCACGCCGGCGGTGGCGGAAAAGCTGACCCAGACCTCGTCTTCCCATGTGATGTTGCGCCGGGATACGCGACGGGTGTTGGCGACTTGTGCCTTGACCATCGTGCCGGTCTTCAGCTCGACATGGTAGGTCGAGATGTTCCCCAAGTAGGCGATGTCGATGACCTTGCCACGCATCACGTTGGGCGCGTCAGGTTTGGTTTTGGCGATGCCCATTTTTTCCGGACGCAACGCAAGCACAACTTCGTTGCCGTCAAATTCAGGATCGCCGTTGGCCGCGATCAAGGCAGGTGTGTTTTCTGCCCAATCAATGGTCAGGCCGCCCTCAGGAACGTCGACTGGCGCCTGAAGTTCTGCAGCGGCCGCCAATTCGGCTTTGGTGGGCGCAGGCAGGGCTTTGGGTTCGTCAACGCGCTGTCCCAGAATTGGAGCAAGCAGACGATCATGCAGCCACTTGCCATAGTCATTTGGCTGCGGTTTTCGCGGATCTTCGTCAGTTTCGATTTTCGTGACGGGTTCTGGCTTGGTTTCCGATTCCGATTCCGGTGCCGCGGGCGCAGCGGTCGCAACATTGCGCAGATTGGCCGTGCCCCGGATCAGGTTCACATCACCGATAAAGCTCGCAACATACACCGAATTTGGGGCCTCATAGATCGTCTGTGGCGTCGCAACCTGAACCATCTTGCCTTCGTCCATGACGGCGACGCGACTTGCCACGGTCATCGCCTCTTCCTGATCATGGGTGACAATGACAAATGTGGTGCCCGTTGTTTCCTGAATGTCCATCAATTCAAACTGCGTTTCTTCGCGCAGTTTGCGATCAAGCGCCCCAAGCGGTTCGTCCAGCAGCAAAAGCTTTGGAGCCTTTGCCAACGAACGTGCCAAGGCCACACGCTGGCGCTGACCTCCGGAAATCTGATGTGGCTTGCGGTTCGCAAATTTCTCAAGGCGTGTCAGCCTCAGCATTTCGTCGACCCGCGATGCGATCGAATCCTTGTCGCGCTTTTCGCGGCGCAGACCAAATGCGATGTTGTCCCATACGGAAAGATGCGGGAACAGCGCGTAGCTTTGGAACATCATGTTCACCGCGCGCTTGTTCGGGGGAACATCACCGATGTCTCGGCCAGAGAGCAAAATTTGCCCTTCTGTTGGTGTTTCAAACCCGGCCAGCATCCGCATCATCGTTGTCTTGCCGCAGCCTGAGGGCCCGAGCAGAGCGAAAAATTCGCGTTCAAAAATGTCCAGGGTCAGGTTGTCAATTGCGGTGAAGTCGCCAAAGCGCTTGGTCACACCCTTGAACTGAATCAACGGTTTTTCGTTGGGGTCGTTCCACGGCTCAAACGCTGCGGTGCTGGGGGATTGCTTTGGTTTAACTTTTGACTGTGCCATTGCGGCTCCGGCGCATGAAAAAAGCCCGCGCCCCCAATAAACAGGCGCGGGCCGGAAAGGCGTCGGCTCAGGTGCCCGACTTGACCTTGGTCCACATACGGGTCAGCGCGCGCTGTTCACGTGGTGGGAATGGAGTCACGGTGTACAGGTTTTGCAGGGCCGCTTCGTCCGGGTAAATCGCAGTGTCACCGATCACGTCTTCGACAAGGAACTCTTGCGAGGCTTTGTTGCCGTTCGCGTAGTACACATAGTTCGAAGCCGCAGCCATGTTTTGCGCGTCCATGATGAAGTTCAGGAACGTATGCGCGGCTTCCGGGTTTGGTGCATCTTCCGGGATCGCCATCTGGTCGAACCACATCAAGGCACCTTCGGATGGCGCGTTGTATGCAATTTCGACGCCGTTCTCTGCTTCGGCCGCACGATCACGGGCTTGCAGGATGTCGCCCGACCAGCCAATGGCCACGCAGATGTCACCGTTGGCCAAAGCGTTGATGTATTCCGAGCTGTGGAACTTTTGCACGTGTGGACGAACCGCCATCAGCACTTCTTCGGCCTTGGCCAGAGCGTCCCCATCTTTGCGATCCGGGTCCATGCCCGCATAGGCTAGCGCCGCCGGTATCAACTCGGTCGGAGCATCAAGGAAATGGACGCCGCAGCTGGCGAGCTTTTCCATGTTTGCCGGATCGAACACCAAGGCAAGGCTGCCGATCGGGGCGTCGTCGCCCAGAATTTCGGCCACTTTGCCCGTGTTCACGCCAATGCCTGTCGTGCCCCACATGTAGTTGACCGAATATTCGTTGCCGGGGTCATAAGTTGCAGTGCGCTCGGCGATCACGTCCCACATGTTGCCCATGTTGGACAGCTTGGACTTGTCCAGCTTTTGGAAAGCGCCAGCTTGGATCTGGCGTTGCAGGAAGGTGCCGGTTGGCACCACAACGTCATAGCCGGATCCACCTGCCAGCATTTTCGTTTCCAGCACTTCGTTGCTGTCGAAAACGTCGTAGATCAGTTCGATGCCGGTTTCGGCTTCGAATTTCTCAAGCAATTCTTCGTCGATGTAGTCGGACCAGTTGTAGACCCGGACTTCTTCGGCCGCAGCCATACCAGCAATCAGCGCGAGGCCGGCTGTGAAACTCATGAGGGTTTTCATCATACACTCCCGTTGGTCATGGGGTCGCTCTTTGCCCCTGATCCTGTGAATTTGATCAAAATTTGCGCGCGGGCGCAATATAGATCATGTTTCCATGTGCGGCAGTTAGGTGCAAGATGGCCCTTGCCGAAGAAAGCGATTGGAATGTCAGGGCGATGAATACACAGGCAGATGGGCAGCGCGCCTTTGCGGGTGCTCCGGTTCATGAACAGGTTTATCAGCGGTTCCGGGATATGCTGCTGTTTGGTGAATTGGAACCGGGGCAGCCCGTGACCATTCAGGGTTTGGTTGATTTGCTGGGTGCAGGCATGACCCCGGTTCGTGAAGCCCTGCGCCGACTGACTGCCGAGGGCGCGCTGGAGGCACAAGGAAACCGCAGGATCGTTGTGCCGCAGTTGTCCCAGTCTGATGTGCTGGAGCTGACACAGGCACGGATCGCACTTGAGGTGCCTTTAGTGGGGACCGCCTGCACCAAGGCGACACCAAAGGCCATCGCGCATTTGCAAGCGATCGACGAGAGGCTCGACACTGCGATTCAACGCGGGGACATCAGGCAATATCTGGTCGAGAACCACGCGTTCCATGCTGCACTGTACGATCTGGCGGACGCCGCGATCTTCAAGGCGTTGATCGATAGTCTATGGCTACGGTTCGGGCCCAGCCTGCGGATGGTCTGCGGACAGGTCGGAACGCGCAACGTGCCCGATCAGCACAAGGTTCTGCTCGAGGCCTTGGCCTCGGGACAGCAAGAGGTCGCCATGCAGGCCATTCGCGAAGACGTAGAGCAAGGCATGGCCCTTATTTCGGCGGCGATCGAAAAAGCGTAGGAGCCGCGCGGGATCGATGTTCAACAAGGGTCGATTCGCATGTGCCGATTGACAGTCAAAAATTTGATCATATTCTGAGGCGACCCTAGCCGGAGGCCCTCATGAGCACGATATCGACCAACACACCGACCGCGGAATTGCAGGCTCTTGATGCTGCGCATCACATGCATCCGTTTACCACCGGGACTGAATTGGCCGAAAAGGGCGCGCGGGTGATTACGCGGGCAGATGGCTGCTGGCTGAACGATTCAGATGGCAATCGCATTCTTGACGCGATGGCGGGGCTGTGGTGCGTGAACGTCGGTTACGGGCGGCGCGAATTGGCGCAAGCGGCGGGCCGCCAGATGCTTGAACTGCCGTACTACAACACGTTCTTTCAGACCACGCATGTCCCGGCCATTCAGTTGTCTGCAAAACTCGCAGAGCTGGCTCCTGG
Source organism: Paracoccaceae bacterium (assembly GCA_020630695.1). GTDB lineage: Bacteria > Pseudomonadota > Alphaproteobacteria > Rhodobacterales > Rhodobacteraceae > Thalassococcus_A > Thalassococcus_A lentus. The sequence continues at coordinate 37,908 of JAHDIS010000007.1, forward strand.
CGATCTGAATCATGTTTTCTATGCTTCAAGCGGGTCCGAGGCGAACGATACGAACCTGAGATTGGTGCGAACCTATTGGGCTGAAAAGGGCCAGCCGCAACGACAGTGGGTTATCTCCCGTTGGAATGCCTACCACGGTTCTTCGGTGGGTTCGGGATCACTGGGTGGCATGAAAGGTATGCACGCACAGGGTGGCATGCCCATTCCCGGGATTGCGCATATCGACCAGCCGAATTGGTGGGCCGAAGGCGGCGATCTAAGCCCAGAAGAATTTGGTCTGGAACGGGCGCGCCAGCTCGAAGCCAAGATACTCGAACTTGGTCCTGACAATGTCGCGGCCTTCATAGCCGAACCTATTCAAGGGGCGGGTGGCGTGATCGTTCCACCTGACAGCTATTGGCCTGAAATTCAGCGGATCGTGGATGAATATGGAATTCTGCTGATCGCCGACGAAGTGATCTGCGGCTTTGGCCGGACCGGCAACTGGTTCGGCAGTCAGACCATGAATATCCGGCCTGATATCATGACAATCGCCAAAGGCTTGAGCTCGGGTTATCAGCCGATCGGTGGTTCGATCCTGTCTGACGAAGTGGCCGCAGTCATCAGCGGAACGGAATTCAATCACGGCTACACCTATTCCGGCCATCCGGTTGCTTGTGCAGTCGCTCTGGAAAATCTGCGGATTTTGCAGGACGACGGCATTGTTGACGGTGTGCGCGATGACACCGGCCCCTACCTGCAGGAACGTTTTGCGAGCCTCACAGACCATCCGCTGGTGGGTGAAGCCAAGATCGTCGGAATGATGGGGTCAATTGCGCTGACGCCGGACAAAGCGGCAAGGGCAGCCTTTGCAGCAGATGCAGGCACAGCCGGGTTTATGTGCCGCGAACGGTGTTTCGCCAACAATCTGATCATGCGTCACGTTGGAGATCGGATGATCATCTCGCCTCCATTGGTGATTTCACGGAGCGAGATCGACACCCTGATTGAACGCGCGTGGCAAAGCCTTGATGAAGCCCATGAGCAGCTCAAGGCAGAGGGATTGATGGAAGCTGCGCCGCGCATGTGATTTCGAGCGCCTCAGTGTGGCCTGCGCAGTTTGATCAGACGCCTGCGGTCAGGCCGACCTGCTGCACGAGCAAGACACCAAGCGTTTGCCCGTCACTGGCGAGTGTTTGGGATGTTAGCAGCGCAAGCACGCAAAGAGCCGAGACCACTGCCAAGGCACAGGTGGGAACTAGTCGATCCGAGAAATTCATGGCATCGCCCTTTTGTGAGTTCCTAGATAGAACGCATGGGGCGACCGCTTCCGTCGCTGTCTCAGAGATTTATGTCAAGTGGGTGGTCAGTCTTCACTCTTGACGAGTTTGTAGATCGTCCAGATCGCCGTGCCGCCAAAGAAAGCGCCGGCCACTCCGATGACTTCGAAAAGGGCCGGGCCTTGTGGCCACCCCCGGATGGCCACGGCCGCGCCCAGAAGACAAAGACCGCCGAGGCTGAAAATCAGCCTGAACCAAAGTTCTGAGCGGTCAGGCTTCAGAACCGCACCTCGACGCCCGGAAGCTTCAGCGCTTTCATCAGGTCACGCAGTTCCTGACGCGCGGCGACGTTGGAAATATTGAGCTGCTTTACACCGATGTCCTTGAGGTCAAGGAGCGTAAGGCCACGCGGGAAGAGTTCGCGAAAGATGACCCGCTCGGTGAAGCCGGGGGCAATGCGGAATCCAATCCTCTTGGCCAGCCGCGTCAGCGCCTTTTCCATCTTCATCTTGTTGACCATGTTCTGCTTGCCCAGTCGGTTGCGCAACACGATCCAGTCGATTGGCTTTAGCCCCGCCTGCGCCCGCAACTGACGGGCTGACCAGACCATTTCCGAGTAGACCGAGGGGCCGAGGATCTTGTCGCCGTCAGCGTCGATGTGCGCCAGCAGATCAAAGTCGATGAAGCTGTCATTCAGCGGTGTCACCAGCGTATCGGCCAGAGAATGCGCCACCTGACTGAGACGCGTGTGTGATCCGGGGCAATCGATAATGATAAAGTCGCTTTTGTCTTCAAGCTCAGCGACGGCCTTGGACAGGCGATGGTCGTATGCATTTTCGCCGGGTGCGAGCGATGCCTGATCGATGTCTGGCAGGTCAACGGAATGAGGGCTTGGCAGGTCGATGCCCAGCTTTTCCAGATGGGTCCGGCGGTTTTCGAGATAGCGACCCATGCTCCTTTGGCGCAGATCGAGATCAAGAGCGCCGACGCGATGGCCCATTCTGGCCAAGGCGGTTCCCAGATGCATGGAGACGGTCGACTTGCCCGCTCCGCCCTTCTCGTTTCCGACGACGATAATATGTGCCACTGCGTGCCCTTTATGTTTGCCCGCATGTTCCCTGCGGGTGATGTCGCGCACTTTATTCCGCGCTTTCGATCAAGAAAACCCGCCGCTCGAATAGTTTGTACGCTGCGTGGCGTGTCGGTCGCAGAGCGGTTTTCCGTTTTGACAGGATGTACTGCCGACAAAAAAGGCCCGGCACAGTGGCCGGGCCTCTCCAAAATTGTCGCAAAGCGTTAGTGCAGCTTGGCACCCACTTCGGCAATCGCGTCATCGATGAGCTTGCCAGCGTTCTTGGCGGTCATCTGCTTGGCCACGACTTCCTGAGCGGCACCAACGGCGATCGTGGCGGCGCGATCGCGCACTTCCTTGACCGCGGATGCCTCTGCAGAAGCAATCTGGCTTTCGGCTGCGGCCAGACGGCGCGCAACGGAGGCTTTCATGTCTTCCTTGGCCTGCTCGGCTGCCAGTTCGGCTTCCTCGCGGGCGTGGGCAACGATGCGTTCTGCTTGCTCCTGCACATCGCGTTGCTTGCGCTCATAGCTGGCAAGCAGGCTTTGTGCTTCTTCGCGCAGGGCACGGGCTTCGTCCAGTTCAGACTGGATGTCAGCGGCCCGCTTGTCGAGCATACCGCTCAGCATGCCTGGGATCTTGAAGTAGATCAGAACACCCAAGAACAGCAGAAAGCCGATCAGCACGACAAAGTCGGTGTTGCCAAGTGACAGGAAGGGGCCTTTGGCTGCCAATGCTGGCGTTGCAAAGCCTGAGGCCGCGAGCAGACTAAAGATTGTTGTCTTGCGCATGGCCTTACCCCTTGATCCGGTTGCTGACAGCGGCTGCCACTGCTTTGGCATCGGCCTTGCCGCCCAGCGCCGAAACGATGGCTTCAGCGGTATCTTTGGCTACGGCTTCAACGTTTTCCATCGCAGTTGCGCGGATATCGCTGATGGCCTTTTCCGACTCGGCTGCTTTGGCTGAAATTTCAGCGTCTGCCTTTGCCATGGCCTTGTCGAGTTCAGCCTTAATTTCATCACGGGTCTTTTGCGCGATGGATTGCGCTTCGGCCCGGGCATCGGCCAGTGCCTTGTCATAAGCAGCTTCGGCTTCTTCAGCCTTGCGCTTGAGATCTTCGGCGGCGGCGATGTCTGTCGTGATCGTTCCCTGACGCTCGGCCAGAACGGACGCGATACGCGGCAACGCGATGCGCGACAGCACGAAGAAAATCACCACAAGCGTGATGACCAGCCAGAAAATCTGGTTGGGGAACCATTCAAAGCACAGCTGCGGCATGCCGATGGCGCTGCCATCTGGTCCGACGCAAGTGCTTGTGGATGTGGCCCCGTTGGATTCGGTCGCCATGTCGTCCTCCGTGGAACGGTGTCGTTACATCGGGCGGTGCATCATGCGGTGCACCGCCCGCGCGTAAGGATCTTAAGTTCCGCGGTTTAGACGGCGAACATCAGCAGCAGCGACACGAGGAAGGCAAAGATGCCCAGCGCTTCTGCGAATGCGATACCGATGAAGAGCGTGGCCGTCTGGCCCGCTGCTGCGGATGGGTTGCGCAGTGCGCCGGCAAGGAAGTTGCCAGCCACGTTGCCCACCCCGATGGCGGCTGCGCCGGAACCGATTGCTGCCAGGCCTGCGCCGATGTGTGCGAGATCGCCTTCCATGTGAATTCTCCTTACGATTGGAAGTTGAGTATTTGGTATTCGCGGTAGGAAGCGTGCGCGCACGCCCCTGTCGTTAGTGATGCGGGTGCAATGCGTCCTTGAGGTATACGCAGGTCAGGATGGTGAACACGTAGGCCTGAATGAAGGCAACGAGCACTTCCAGTGCGTAGATCGCGACGATCCCAAAGATCGCCAGTGGTGCAACCGCTGTGATTGCGGCGAAGCCAGCAAACACTTTGAGAACAGCGTGACCGGCCATGATGTTGCCCGCCAAACGAATGGAGTGGCTAACCGGACGCACGAAATACGAGATGATTTCGATGATGGCCAGGATTGGACGCAATGCCAGTGGGGCAGAAGACACCCAGAACAGGCTCAGGAAGCTTGCGCCGTTGATCACAAAGCCAAGGATGGTCACGACGATGAACACCCCAAAGCCGAGGACCGCGGTGACTGCGATCATCGATGTCGGCGAGTAGGACATCGGCAGCAGCGCCAGGAAGTTGGCCATCAGGATGAAGATGAAAAGCGTGAAGATGTAAGGGAAGTACTTAACCGCGTCCTTGCCGGTCACGTCTTCAACCATCTTGTAGATAAAGCCATACGCCAGTTCTGCGATTGACTGGCTGCGCGACGGAACGATTGCTCGTTTGGAAGTCCCAAACACCATCAGCAATACGGTCGCGACCACTGCCAGAAACAGCCAGAGCGTGATGTTGGTGATGGTGAACATACCAATTGCGCCGTCGCCAAACAGCGGTTTGATGATGAACTGATCCATCGGGTGGAAAACCAGTCCGCCCTCAGCTTTATCTGCGGCCATCGCCTTACCCTCTCGCGTCGGGGCCTTCGCCCCTTGTGTCGTCGTCTGACGCGGATGCCCGCGCCTCTTGTGCCTTCTGGATTTCAGCGGCGCTGGACATCATCACTTTGATGCCCGCCGCGATACCCAGCAATGTGAACAGCACCATTAGAAACGGCTGGGTTCCGAAAACCACGTCCAGCCCGTATCCGATGCCAAAACCGATCCCCAGACCGGCCACCATCTCAGTTACCATCCGCCAGGCCAGCTGTGCCTGTGAATAGTGTTCCTCCTGGTGGGCTTTCTCGGCAACCTGCGACTCGCGCCGTGCTGCCAGCTTGGCTTCTAGTTCCTGCAGTTTCCGTTTCGGATCCACGTCAGTCACGCGAAAGCCCCCAGTTTGAGGTTTGCGTCTTGCTATTCGTGTGGTCTGCCTGAGTCAATGCTGGGTTCATGAGGCAAAGAGGTGAAGTAAGTTGCTGAAAAATAATAAAAATTATGGATCGTGGCTTGGTGCGGTCAATGCGCCGCAGGGCCAAATGGCGGCAAAACGGCCGCTTTAGTAAATTCAACTTTTTGGTTGAGTTTTCAGCGGCGGCGGGTCATTGCCTCGCTATGTTGGCTTGGTGCTCACAATATGCCTGACCCCCTTGATGCAGTTTTTGCCGCTTTGGCGGACCCGACGCGACGGCGTATCCTTATGATGCTGCTTGAGGATGACATGGCCGTGACGGACGTTGCCGAGCCGTTTGAGATGTCGCTGGCCGCCATCTCAAAGCATCTCATGATCCTGACCCGTGCCGGACTGATCAGCCAGGAAAAACGTGGCCGTGTGAAATGGTGCAAGCTTGAGCCGGACGCCATGCGGGCAGCCTCAGTCTGGATGAAGGGTTTTGGTCAGTTCGAAGAGATCGATCTGGATGGGCTTGAGCGTTTTCTGGAAAGCGAGCTGCGGGACAGCGACGCCTGATTTCATCTGTCTCGTAGTAGCATCAGCAGCGCCAAGGCCGTCAGCGCCACGCCCGGAAGAACCAAAGCGGGTGGCGTGCCCCGTCCCAAGGCGATTTCCCACAGGATCACCCAACTGGGCGTCAGGTAGGTGTAGGCCATGACCTTAGCAGAGGGTAGCCGCAGTGCTGCAAAGCGTAGCAGCAGGAATGTCAAGCTTGTGGCCACAGCGGCGGTATAGCCGATTGTGATCCAAACGATCGGGGGCAGCGCGTTCCACTCCGTTGCCATAAGAGCAGGCCCTGCCCAGAGGCAGAGCAAGATCGCGCCAGCCGTCAGAATTGCGGCATTGAAGGCCAAGGCTGGCTCACCACGGCTTAGCTTGCGGAGCAATGGCGCATAGAGCGCATGACCGATGCATCCCCAGAAATAGATCGTTTCGCCGCGTCCGATTTCAAAGGCCAGAAGCGCAGTCAGATCGGCTCGAAAAATGACCCAGAGCGCGCCGACGCCGCCCACGGCAATTGCAAAGGCCATCCAGCCCGTGGTGACTTGGCGAACGACCAGATAGCCGAACACGGCCGTCAGTGCGGGGTTCAACGTGAAAACAGCAGCCATGCTGACCGGCGAGGCGGTCTTCAGGCCCTCGAACATTGTCACGAAATAGATCGCGAAAAGTGCGGCCAAAGCAACGTAGCGCCAAGGCGCCGCTTTGATTTCGCGGGTTATCCCCCCGGTCGCCCAAGCGGCTAGCCACAAAAGAGCGCCCGCAATCACAAAGCGTACTGCATTCAGAACGGCGGGATCGATGAAGGGCGCGGCCATGCTGCCTAGGGAAAACGACCCGGCAACCAGGGCTGAGAAGCCAAGCATCGCAAGGTGGCCGCGCGCTGTTTCGCGCTTGGGCCCGTTTGCCGGGGTGCTCACGTTGCGCGACCTACACCTGTGTGCGCTTTTAGGTGCTGTAGAAAGGCCTGCACTTTTGCAGTCCGATGCAGATCGACATGCGTGACCAGCCAAAGGGGCGCGCTCCAGTCTTCTTCGGGCTCCATGACCTGCACAAGATCGGGGTGCATTGCGGCGTCTTCGGTTCCCATAAAGCCAATACCGGACCCTGCAAGGATCGCCCGTTCCATCACTCTTGAATCCGTGCTGCGGAATACGACTTGCCGGTAGGGAATGTTGGCGCGCAACCAGCGCTGAAAGGGCGCGCGCCCGTCTGGATTATCATGTGCCACAAACTGGTGGGTCTTCAGGCTTTCCAGATCTGACGGCATTCCGTGTTTGTCCAGATAGCTGCGGCTGGCATAGAGGCCAACGTTCAGCGTGCAGAAAGGTTGAACGACATTGTCGGGTTCACTGGGCTGCGATCCCGCGCGCAACGCGACATGTGCTTCGCCATATTCCAACCGGAACACGCGGTCGTCTGTCAGGTAGCGCACGACAACATCGGGGTATTTTTTTTGGAAATCGGCGAGAATACCGACCATCAAGGGTGCGAAGCTGACCAAAGAGGTCACCAGCAATTCTCCCGATACATCATTGCCACGGCCCTTGATGCGCCCTTCGAGTTGCTGGAACTGATCGTCCGTGGTTTGCGCCACCCTCAAAAGATCTTCGCCTGCTTCGGTCGCCGTGTAGCCGCGTGCATGGCGTTGAAACAGCTTCACGCCCAACTGGGCCTCGAGCGCATCAACGTGTCGAATAACTGTGGCGTGGTGCACGCCCAATGCTTCTGCTGCACCACTAACCGTGCCAGCACGGGCGACCTGAAAAGCCGTGCGAATTTCGTCCCAGTTGTTCATGGCGTGTCCATATGTGCAAAATATAACAATCCATGCGCATTTTGGTGCCTTGAGTTCGAAAATGCAACGCCCTTTGTATGTGGGGTGATTCATACCAAACCAAGGAACAAAATCATGACACAGAAACTCTTGCGGCTGGATGCGTCGTCCCGAACCGATGGATCGGTGAGCCGTGCCCTAGCGGACCAAGTTGTCGAGAAACTGGAGTTCACAGAGGTCGTTCACCGAGATCTCGCGGCGGACATTCCGCAACTGAATGCCGAATGGCTGAATGCAAATGGAACGCCAGAGCAGGACCGCGGGATGGATGAAAAGGCGGCGTTGGCACTGTCGGATACATTGATTGCCGAGGTCAAATCCGCTGACACAGTTCTGATCTCGACGCCAATCTACAACTTCGGTGTTCCGTCTTCGCTGAAGGCCTGGTTTGACCAGATTGCACGCGCTGGCATCACCTTTGAATACACCGCCGATGGGCCGCGAGGTCTGTTAAAGGGAAAACGTGCGATTTTGGTCGTTGCTTCCGGCGGTACCGAAGTCGATAGCCCGATCGATTTCGCGACACCTTGGTTGCGGCACGTGATGAACTTCATCGGGATCGAGGATGTGCAGGTTGTGCGGTCCGACAAACTGATGGTCGATGCGGATGCTTCCATGCAGCGCGCGGTCAACGACATCGCGGCCCTTGCTGCGTGATCGAAGACGCGCGGGCCACGCGCACAGGGGGGGCGCTGGGATCATTCCGGCACCTCGTGACGCTGCCCAATGACCTGTCTTGCTTGACTCTGAGGGGCGTGGCGCGTAAACGCGCGCCAACCCCGGAAGAGTTACTATATCTTCCGGTCCCATGGCTATTGCCGGGATCGCCCTCCGTCAGCGCGTTGCGCCCACGGGGGCTGTCGCGCATTGGGTCTTGGCAATTGAGATACGCGCTGCGGCCCCTTACCTTTAGGGCAACCGCGGAAAACGAAGGGGGCCAGTGGGCCAATGTTCGAAAATCTATCTGAACGTCTCGGTGGCGTATTTGATCGTCTGACCAAGCAGGGTGCGCTGAGCGAAGACGATGTCAAAACAGCCCTACGGGAAGTGCGCGTTGCTCTGCTTGAGGCCGACGTGTCGCTGCCCGTTGCGCGGCAGTTCATCAAGGCGGTCGAAAAGAAAGCCACAGGCGCAGCGGTGACCAAATCCGTCACGCCCGGCCAGCAGGTTGTCAAAATTGTCCATGACGAGCTGATCGGTGTTTTGCGCGGTGAGGGTGAACCGGGGTCTCTGAAAATCGATAGCCCGCCCGCGCCGATCCTCATGGTTGGTCTGCAAGGTGGTGGTAAAACGACGACCACCGCCAAGCTGGCCAAACGGCTCAAGGAGCGGGACGGCAAAAAGGTTCTGATGGCGTCGCTGGACGTAAACCGCCCGGCTGCGATGGAGCAGTTGGCCATCCTTGGTACACAGATTGGTGTCGACACCTTGCCCATCATCAAGGGCGAAGATCCGGTCGCAATCGCCAAGCGCGCCAAGACGCAGGCCGGTCTGGGTGGCTATGACGTCTATATGCTGGATACCGCGGGCCGCCTGTCCATCGACGAAGAACTGATGGCACAGGTCGAAGCGGTCCGTGACGTGGCCAACCCGCGCGAAACGCTGCTGGTGGTCGATGGTCTCACCGGTCAGGACGCAGTGCATACAGCCGAAAATTTCGATGAACGCATCGGCATCTCGGGTGTTGTTCTGACCCGTATGGATGGTGACGGCCGCGGCGGTGCGGCTCTTTCCATGCGCGCTGTCACCGGCAAGCCGATCAAGTTCGTCGGTCTGGGCGAAAAGATGGACGCGCTCGAAACCTTTGAGCCGGATCGGATCGCGGGCCGAATTCTTGGCATGGGCGACATCGTCAGCCTCGTGGAAAAGGCGCAACAGACGCTGGAGGCCGAACAGGCCGAACGCATGATGAAGCGCTTCTCCAAGGGTCAGTTCAACATGAATGACCTCAAGATGCAGCTAGAGCAAATGATCAAGATGGGCGGCATGGAAGGTATGATGTCCATGATGCCCGGTATGGCGAAGGCCGCCAAGCAAATGGGCGACGCAGGCATCGACGACAAGATTCTGCGCCAGCAGATCGCCTTGATCCATTCGATGACCAAACGGGAACGGGCCAATCCGCAGATTTTGCAGGCGAGCCGCAAGAAACGCATCGCCAAGGGCGCGGGCATGGAAGTGTCTGATCTGAACAAACTGCTCAAGATGCAGCGTCAGATGTCCGACATGATGAAGAAGATGGGCAAGATGGGCAAAGGTGGCATGCTGAAACAAGCCATGCGCGGCATGTTCGGCAAAGGCGGTATGCCTGCCGGTATGGATCCATCACAGATGGACCCCAAAGCGCTGGAGCAAGCCGCCAAAGCCATGGGTGGTCCCGGCGGCCTTCCGGGCATGGGCGGCGGTGCTGCTCTGCCTCCGGGTCTCAGTGGATTTGGCAAGAAGAAATAAGTCTATGCCCGCCCCAACCCTTCATACACCGCGCCTGACGCTGCGCGGCCATGTGATGGCCGATCTCGAGCAGTTGTGCGACCTGTTCGAGACAGACCGTGCCGTGCACATGGGTGGTCCGATCCCGCGCAAGTCTGCGTGGCGCTGGATCGCGTCCGAAGTGGGGATGTGGGATCTCATGGGGCATGGTTCCTGGGGCATTGAAACCAAGGACGGCGACTTTGTCGGGCAGGTTGGCATCATGCAGCCGCCGCATTTTCCCGAAGCTGAAATCGGCTGGACTCTGCTGGAGGCTGGCGAAGGCAAGGGCTATGCCTTTGAGGCGGCAACGGCGGCTTTGGAATGGGCCTGGGCGCAGGGCCGGGAAACACTGGTCAGCTACATAGCGCCCGAAAATGCACGCTCCATCGCTTTGGCTGAACGTCTGGGGGCCACGCATGACCCGGATGCGCCGATGCCCATTGGAGAAACACAACAGGTCACGCTTGTTTATCGTCACAGCCCCGATGCGGATGGAAGCCCGGAGGCCTATGCATGAGCGTGGCGGCACGAAATACAGTCGGGGCATCTGATCTGACATTGACCAACGCACCTGTGTTGGAAACCGACCGGTTGATCCTGCGCGGGCCAGAAAAGCGTGACGCCGAACCAGTCATGGCTTTCCTGCGTGACCCAATTCGCTCGGAAGGTTTTGGTCATATCCCACTGCGCGGTGATGCGTGGCGCTGGTTCACGTTGAACGTGGGACACTGGCATTGGCATGGCTATGGCTATTTCGTCATCGAGGAAAAGTCATCGGGGCAGGCGGCTGGAATCAGCGGAATTTGGAACCCGGAAACTTGGCCCGAACCTGAATTGGGCTGGGTCGTTTTTGAAGGTTTTGAAGGCAAGTCGATCGCCTATGAAGCGGCGGAACGGGCGCGGCGTTGGGCCTATCAAGAATTGGGCTTTACCACTTTGACGTCCAACATTGTGCCATCCAACATGCGGTCCAAAGCTCTCGCCACCCGTCTGGGCGCTCGATTTGAGCGCCTCTACGACAACGAGAACATGGGTGAAGACGAGTTGTGGCGCCATCCCGGACCGGAGGCGCTGTCATGACCGCGAATGCCGGTTTCCCGCGTCTCGAAACAGAGCGCCTGATTTTGCGCGGCCCACTGGAGTCGGATTACCCGGCGGTCGCGGCATTTATGGCCTCCCCACGTGCCACATTTGTTGGTGGTCCGGTCAACGATGAGTTCGCGACATGGCGCGCATTTTTGGCAGTCATCGGACACTGGAGTCTGCGCGGCTACGGTTTCTTCACGCTTGAACACCGTGAGTCGGGTGCCATTGTCGGGCGGGCGGGCATCGTCAATCACATTATGTGGCCCGAGCCCGAGCTGGGCTGGCATCTGTTCGATGGCTTTGAAGGCCAAGGGTATGCCTATGAAGCGGCCGTTGAAATTCGACAGTGGGCCGACAAAAGCCTTGGGCTTGGTCCGTTGATTTCACTCATCGTTCCGGAAAACGAACGCTCGGTTCGGCTCGCGGAGCGTCTGGGGGCCACAGCCGAGTCCGAAATTGAACTGATGGGCGCGACAGGTGTGGTCTACCGTCATCCCAATCTCTCGGCGGAGAGCGCAGCATGAAGGCGCCTTGTGAAAAGCATCGCCCCGGTCCGGCGGCCCGTATAGCAGCCCGGCTTGGCGGCAAGGTGACGAGCATCGACACCAAACGCCTGCAACTGCGCGCACCGCGCATCTATGATTTCAACGCATTTGCCGAAATCATGTGCTCGGATCGCGCGGTTTATATGGACGGACCGCTGACCCGCAAAGAAGCCTGGGCCGAGTTTACCGGTTACACGGCGCTTTGGCTGTTGCATGGGCATGGGCTTTGGACAATCGATGCGCAAACCACGCCATCGGCAGGGTTCGTCAGCCTGGGCTATGAATACGATGACCCGGAGGCAGAGCTGGGTGTGTTCCTGACTGCAGCCGTCGAAGGCCAGGGCTATGCCGAAGAGGCGATGCGCGCTGCCCTGGATCACGCGTTCAAGGAACTTAAGTGGGACAGCGTCGTATCCTATGTCGATCACGAGAACACACGCTGTATTCGCTTGATGGAACGACTTGGGGCTGCCCGTGACATCACCGCTGAAAAGGCACTGGACGAGGATGTTCTGGTCTACCGGCACCTTTCAGAGGGGGCTGCCTGATGGGCCATCGCGACATCCCCATTCTCGAAACAGAGCGTCTTCAACTGCGTGGACCTGAGCCCGAGGATTATCCTGATTTCAAGGCAACTTTTGCCTCGTACCGTTCGCGCTATATGGGCGGCCCGCTCAATGCCTACGAAGCATGGATGCTCTATGCCGCAGAGATCGGCCACTGGGAAATTCGTGGCTACGGCATGTGGATGATCCACCTGCGCGACACGGACGAAACCGTTGGCATGGCCGGCGCATGGTTCCCGGCAAAATGGCCCGAGCCCGAGATCGCATGGATCATCTGGCCGGATCGGGCCGGCAAGGGATTTGCGCTGGAGGCGACGCACCGTGTGCGCGGGTATCTGTATGGAGAAAAAGGTTGGGATACTGCCGTGTCCTACATTGATCCAAAGAACCTGGACAGTATTCGTCTGGCCGAACGTCTTGGCGCGACCAAAGACAAATCTGCACCAACAGTGGATGGCCACGACGCTGTCTACCGTCATCCTTCGCCTCAGCAACTTGATGGATCGCAGCTGGCCCATGGCATCGACATGGAAATCAGCCATTACGCCGATCCGCTCTTTAAACCGAAAGGTTTCGCCCTTGACTGATGATGTCGTAAAACGCGCCGCCGAAATTCTGGCTGGCCATCGTGATAGCATTGACCGGCTGGACGCAATCCTTGTGTTCACGCTGGCCGAGCGGTTCAAACACACACAGGCGGTTGGCGTCCTCAAGGCGCAACACGACCTTCCCCCATCCGACCCCGCGCGCGAACAAAAGCAGATTGCGCGGCTCCAGGATTTGGCGACCCAAGCGGACCTCGATCCGGAGTTTGCCAAGAAATTCCTGAACTTCGTCATTCAGGAAGTCATCCAACACCACGAGAAACACCAATCCTAGGTGCGTGACATCACGCATCCTACGCAAGCCATTCAAAGGAGAAACACTCATGGCTATCAAAATCCGGCTCGCCCGCGGCGGCTCTAAAAAGCGTCCTTTCTATCGCATCGTTGCTGCGGATTCCCGTATGCCGCGCGATGGTCGCTTCATCGAAAAGCTGGGCACCTACAACCCACTGCTGCCCAAAGACAGCGAAGAGCGGGTAAAAATGGATCTCGAGCGCGTTCAGTACTGGCTGGGTCAGGGCGCCCAGACCACCGATCGCGTCTCGCGTTTCCTCGAAGCGGCTGGCGTTGTTGAGAAGAAAGAGCGCAACAACCCAGAGAAGGCCGTCCCTGGCAAGAAAGCACAGGAACGCGCCGAAGAAAAAGCAGCCAAGGCAGCTGAAGCAGCAGCACCTGCGGAAGAGCCTGCGGCAGAAGAAGCCGCTGCGGAATAATCCGCTTGGCAGGGCACATGCCCCTTGTAAAATCTCCGGTGGCGGTTTGTTCTGCCACCGGTGCCTTGCTAGCTGGAAAGTGACGTTTTGTTTCGCCTGATCCGTCTTCCATTCCTTTTGGCCGCTGCTTTTGTGGTGGGCGTATTCTGGGAAAGGATGTCGGAAACCGAGCGTTGTGCAGAACGGGCAGGCATCATGGAAAACGGTTTGTGCATGGAGCCGCGATAATGGAACGCGTCTGTGTCGGAGCAATAGCGGGTGCCTTTGGCGTGCAAGGAGAAGTGCGGCTGAAAAGCTTTACCTCTGATCCTTCCGCAATTGCTGACTATGCACCTCTCACAACCGAAGATGGCTCACGCAGTTTCGAAGTGACCATTTCCCGGGAAATCAAACAGGGTTTTGCGGCGCGCTTGTCGGGCGTTCTGACCAAAGAGCAGGCAGATGAACTGCGCGGTACGCGACTTTTCGCTTTGCGGGATCGGTTGCCGTCTCTTCCTGACGATGAATATTACCATACCGACCTGATCGGTCTTACTGTTGTGGACACGGGCGGGGCAACGCTGGGCACTGTGCGCGCTGTTCACAATCATGGCGCGGATGATTTGCTGGAATTGGCAATGCCGGGTCAAAGCAAAACGGTGCTATTGCCATTCACGCAGGCTGCGGTGCCCACTGTGGATTTGGCAGCTGGCCGTTTGATCGCAGATCCGCCCGAGGGTTTGATAGAATGACAGCCCGGATCGTTATTCATGCCGGATTTCACAAAACTGGAACGACGAGTGTCCAATCCCTGATCCATACAAACCGGCGCATTCTGGAGCGACAGGTTCGTTGCTATCTGAGGCCGGATTTTCAGGAGCTGACAGATGCATGCCGCGTCTTTTCGGTGGATCCGAACCCACGAACTATTCTGGGGATTGCCGACGCCGCAGGTGCGTTTTTCGATGGGCTGAACCCGGATGATCCGCGCGGAATCCTGATGTCGTCCGAGGACCTTTCTGGTCATCTGCCGGGGCGTCATGGGTTGGATCGGTATGACGCTGCCAGCCTGATCATGGCGCAGCTGACCGAATGCATCCGCACCCGTTTCGGAGACGAAGTACCCCTGACGTATTACTTTTCCACGCGGGGACGCAAAGATTGGCTGCGGTCGACCTATTGGCAGAACCTGCGCAGCACGCGTCTTGAGCTGGGTTTCGAAGACTACAGCCAGCAGATTGCTCCGGCAGCGGACCTGCCGGTGGTCTTGGACGAGGTTGCCGAGGCGGTTAGTCCGGCCGCCGCCGTTGCTGCTTTGCCGTTGGAAGAGAGCAAAGACCAACCACTTGGGCCGCTGACCCCTTTGATGGACTTGTTGGATATTCCCGAGGTGACACGCAGCAAGCTGCGGATGTTGCCGCCCGAAAACGTGCAGCCTGATCTGGGGCTGGAAGATGTTTTCCTGGCCCTCAACCGGTCTAGTTTCAAAGACAGGCATTTGCGCGCCGCCAAGAAGCTTTTGCGCCAATTGGCGAACAAACAGTCAGAAAACGACTGATTGTTTCTATAAGTCTCTGAAATTTAGATAAAATCCAATCTGGCTAACATCAAACTGCCATATTGTGAGTCCATTTTCGCCCTATTCGATTGTGATCTGTACTGGCGTTTTGGAGTCTTCGGTGCACAGAATTTTCCTGACCGGATTGGCGCTTGGCCCCCTTTTGGCAACAGTTATGGGGTCTGCGACCGCGCTCAGTTTGCCGATTGCCGTGGCCGTTGGCGGGGCCGGAAGTCTCTATGCCTTGGTCGCTTCGCTTCGTATTGAACGAGCCTCACGCACATCGGCCCGCACTTCTCAGAACCCGGAAAACAGATTGCTGCACAAAAGCGCACTGGATAGCCCGTCGCTCGACCTGCCGGCGCTTTCGATCATGCGCGGGGCCGTATCGCAGGCTTTGCAGGTTGCGCCGGACACAATCGATGGTGCGCCCTTGCGTGCCCAAGACGCCATTGCCGCTGCATTGAAACAAGTGATGCGAGCGCATGGCGTGTTTGATCTGAACCGGCTCGGCTCTGACGAGCTGACTGATCTGTTTGTTCTGCAACGTTTGCTGCGCTTGCCGCCGGACCAAGCGGGTGCGCTTGCACAGAAATTTCGGCATCCTGATGTTGTGCTCGAAATGCGCGATCGTATTGCGGGCATCGGCCAGGTTCGCGAAATTTTTGACGGTGAAATGGCGGCCTTTTGGACGACGACTGAACTCTGGGAAACCGTACAAAAGAACAAGGTGGGCACTGCTTCCATGCTGGATACGCTTTTGGCGATGCAGGCCCCTGATGTCGATCTGTGGCATCACATCGTGGCCAATCATGACCGTAGTGATGCGGACCAAAGGGCAGCTGCGCTCTGGTGTGTTCAGCAGCCGCAATGCGATCAGGCGACAGTCGCCTTGTATCTGTCAGAGCTTGTCGCCGGTGACCGGGTGGTGCGGGCTGCTACAAACGGTGATCTGGCTTTCGCAGATGCGGTTTTGCAAATCGTCTCGAATTGGAATGCCGGTCAATATACCGATCAACGGCTTGCACTTGATCCTGTAGATGCTGTTGCCAAGGATGGCCCAAGGCTTTCCGCGACCCTGGCTGCATTGGCGGAATTGACTGAAGGGCCGCGATTGTCAGACCCTTGCGGAATGTTCACCGAATATCGAGGACGACGACCACGGGACCGAACGTTTTGGTGTTTGGCCACGGGTCAGCCCACGCGCGCGCCCCTTTTGGAAGACTACATTCAACCGGTTTCTGAGCCGTCTGTCTGATACCTGAAAGCAGGCTGATCTTGTCATCTGGTGGCCAACGGCATTAGGGACGTGGCAAACGAGGAAGCCTCTTATGCCAGACACGCCCAATCCCGAACAGTCCGCCGGGAAATCACACGGCCGCAAAACGATCAAAGCATCATTGAAGCCGCGCGACCTGATGAGCACGGACGCCCAGTTGGCGCGGGCTTGGCAGGCTCAGGTCATCACGCTGTTTCCTGAGGCGTTCCCGGGCATTCTGGGCATGTCCTTGACGGGCAAGGCCCTGAAGGATGGACGTTGGCAGCTCAATACCATTGGGCTGCGGGATTTCGGTGAAGGCAAGCACAGAAACGTGGATGATACCCCTGCGGGTGGCGGCGCCGGGATGGTTCTGCGGGCTGACATTATGGGCCGGGCGGTCGAGACCGCCATGCGGCGTGGACCGGGACCGGTCATCTACATGTCCCCGCGCGGAAAGCCGTTCACACAGGCCATGGCGCGCAGTCTGGCAAAAACGCCCGGCGCGACGTTTATCTGCGGTCGTTTCGAGGGTCTGGATCAACGGGTGATCGACCACTACGGGATTACTGAGGTCTCGGTTGGTGACTATGTTCTGACCGGTGGGGAACTGGCCGCACAAATTGTTCTGGATGCGACCGTTCGGCTGTTGCCCGGTGTGCTTGGCAATGCAGAATCCACCGAGGAAGAAAGCTTTTCAGACGGATTGCTGGAACATCCGCAATATACGCGGCCAGCTGAATGGCAGGGCCTGCCCATTCCCGAGGTGCTGTTGTCAGGCAATCATGGGGCAATCGCCGATTGGCGCCGCCAGCAGTCAGAAGCATTGACCCAGAGCCGTCGTCCAGATCTGTGGAAAGCGCACCAAGAGCGCAAGGCTGAGGACTAGACGGGATGCTCGCAAGCGACTGATCGTGTCGCGTGTAGGGGATTGGCCGCCGGGGTTCTCGGCTATCCTGCCTTGTAGAGACAGGAGAATCGTTATGACCGGATATCTAGCGCAACCGCTCGCTTTTCCCGACAAGGCTCCCGATGGATTTGAGCCGCTTGAAAAAGAGCCAGAGTTTGATCCGCGCCGTCATTTGCAGATTGAACGCCCTGATCGGGTCGAGAGCCTGCGCGACTTTGGGTATTCAGAAGAAGACATCGCGGCTTGCCCCACGGATTTTGCCGTAACATCCATCTTTCGTGTGCTCAGCGACGAAGGTGTCGCGTGCCTGCAGGATGTAGCGAGCCAGCTCGAGCATTTCACAACCAGCAACGCGCGCATCGCCCGCAATGTTCGTGGCGGCGTGTACCGATCCCGCTTTCTGCGTGACCTCTGTGCCAGCACGGACCTAACTGAAGCGATGTCCGAGATCAGTGGATGTCCGCTCTTGCCGCACACGCTTCCTCATCAGCAGGGGCACTTGAACTACAACCCGCTGGAAGTGGGCAAGAACGTCGATAAATGGCATGTCGATACGCTGCGTATCGATTTCGTCATGTTCGTAACCGATCCGCGGTCTGTGGAAGGTGGAGAATTCGAATACTACCGCGGAACCAAACATGAAGTCGAAGCGCTGGTGAAGGCAGGCAAACCGCTTGATCCAGCAAAAATCGTAGCGCCGGATATGCCTGGGCCGGGGCATGCCGTCCTGCAGCAGGGCAATATGGTCGTGCATCGGGCCAAGGGGCTTCGTGCGCCGGGACGCCGGATTACGATGGTCAACGGCTATGTTCCACGCGACATTACCTTTCCCGATTTCTCGCGTTTTGATCAGTTGTCATTGGTCGATCCCGAAGCCGTGGCAAGCGCAGAATATGCCCGCCATGTTGCGTGGATGGCCCGTGAACGCCTGCAAGCAGAGCTGAATTCGATCTCGTTCGAGGGCAACGCTACTGCGCTGGCGGAAAGGTTTGCCAAACACGCAACACTGATGGCTGAAACCGCCGATCAATTGCGCGCTGCCGGAACCGGGCAGCTTGAGCATTTTGGCGACGGCTGAACATAGACTTTGTTCTTGATCGCCAGCCGCGATCTGCCTATATCGGCGCATCCATAGGGACCGGGGCGACTCGGTCCTGTTTGGTTGTGTGCTTCTGCCATGCAGATCACACGAAAACAAAGAACAGCTGATGTATCTCTGTCCTGCTCGTGGGCAAAGCTCTGATCAGACATCATCCGCGGGCAAACCGCGCGTATATAAGGAGTGGATCAGATGAACCTGATCGCAGAGATTGAGGCGGAACAAATCGCCTCGCTCGGGAAAGAAATTCCCGATTTCAAAGCCGGCGATACCATTCGCGTTGGCTACAAGGTGACCGAAGGGTCCCGTACCCGTGTTCAGAACTACGAAGGTGTTTGCATCAGCCGTAAGAACGGCAAGGGCATCTCTGGTTCGTTCACCGTTCGCAAGATTTCTTTCGGTGAAGGCGTGGAGCGTGTGTTCCCGCTGTTTTCGACCAACATCGAGTCGATCACCGTTGTGCGTCGTGGCCGAGTGCGCCGCGCCAAGCTTTACTACCTGCGTTCGCGTCGCGGCAAATCGGCTCGTATCGCAGAAGACGTCAACTACAAGCCCCTCAAGGGCAAGGCATAAGGACCGGCGATATGAAAAAGGACATCCATCCCGACTACCACATCGTCGACGTCAAAATGACCGATGGCACGATCTTTCAGGTGCGCACCACCTGGGGCAGCGAGGGTGACACCCTTGCCTTGGATATCGACCCAACCGTTCACCCTGCATGGACCGGCGGCACTTCGCGCCTGATGGACCAGGGTGGCCGTGTTTCCAAGTTCAAGAAGAAATACGAAGGTCTCGGCTTCTGATCGAAGTCTGTGTGACCCAAGAATTTACGCCGTCCCAACTGGGGCGGCGTTTTTCGTTTAGGACTTATTGCCAACAAATTGGCCGTTTTAGGGTTTTTGCTGAGCGTCGCGTACCAATGCCGCAAGACGGAAAAACCCGTGCGCCATTTTGGTATAAGGGGTCAGCACAAAAAAGGCTGCGACTGCCCCCAGATGGAGTGCCAAAAGCGCTGGCATAGCCGCGGTGCTGCCCAAACCATAGAGCGCCAGTCCACTCGCCCCGACAAAACCCAGCAGGCCAACAAATGCCTGATCAGCGCCGTGTGTTTCGGGGTTTGAAAGCGCAGCATCCGCTTTGGCTTTCAACGTAAGCATTACAATGCAGCCAAGGGTCATCAGTAAACCACCTGAAAGTCCCAGCAGTTTAGGCAACGACCAGAAACCGTAGGGGGCTGGCAAATCAAAGCCGTAGTGCAGGAGCGTCCCGCTGCTAGTCGACGCAAAGCACAACAAGAACCCATACATCACTGCGTGATGCGCATGGCGGCGGGCTTGGCTGAACCGATCTTGAGACTCAAAGTTGCACCCTTCGCCATGTCCGCCGGACAGGTTCCTGAGAGTAGCGGCTTGCGAAACCGCGTCTTTCAAATGCGCCAGGGTGATGCGTTCACCGCCGACGTCCTTCCAGTAGCGTTTCAAACCAACGAACAGGCAGATCAGAGGAAACAGGAAAAGCGGTGCAAAAAGCGCGACCATGGCCCCATGCGAAAGCACCGCATAGAACCCGTCCCCCGAGGTGGCAGGCAACGCACGGATCAACAGCATCAATGCGGCCACGGCGACAATCGTGATGAAAACACTTGCGGCTGCGTTCCGCTGGAAAACCGCACCAAGCGGGGCGGGCCATGAATAGGCTTGCCAGCTCTCGGTTCGCGTTTTGGCCAGCGCCTGCGGCAGATTCAGCGCAAATTCATGGGGCTCTGTGTATTGGCAGGCATAATAGCAGCCCCGGCAGTTATGGCACAGGTTTGCGATTTGGGTGATGTCACCGTCTGCAAAAGCGCGCAGCCGCGTGATCGCGGGAAAGGCCGAGCAGTACCCTTCGCAATAGCGGCATGCATTGCAGATCTCCAGCTGCCGGCGTGCCTCTTCGTAGGTTTCGTTCGAAGACGTATTAAGCATGAGTGGCGGCCTCTCTTCCTGCGATTTGTCCAAAGACCGTGCCAATGGTCATGCCAAAGCCAGCCAAATAACCTTGGCCAAGAATTGAGCCTGCCATGATTTCCCCGGCGGCCCACAGGTTCTCCATCGGGCCCTGTTTTCCGGAGACACGCGCGGTCTGGTCGACCTTCAGACCGAGGTAGGTAAATGTCACGCCGGGGCGCAGTGAATACCCGTAGAACGGCGGTTCATGGATTGGACGCGCCCAGTTTGTTTTTGCGGGGTTTAATCCCTGCGTCGACAACCCATCCAATTCGGTTGGTTTGAACGGGCCCGGTTTGCAGGCCGCATTGAAGGTTTCAATCGTGTGCTCCAGCTTGTCAGGTGCCAGTCCCAATTTGGTTGCCAACTGGGGGATCGTATCTGCTTCGATCGGCGGGAAAACCGAAGGCATGAAAAGGTCGCGGGACTTGGAATCAATGATCGCGTAACCGACCTGATCCGGTTGCGCTGCCACCAGACGACCCCAGATCGCATAACGCTTGGGCCAGACATCTTCGCCTTCGTCGTAGAAGCGTTCGGCATTGCGATTCACCACGATGGAGAAGGGGACGCAGTCCAGTCGCGTGACGATCCCTCCGTCGAATTTCGGGGCACGGCCGTCAATGGCCACGGCGTGACATTGCGTTGGGTCGCCGACGCTTTGGATGTCCTGATCCAGCAGGTCCTTCAGGACGACTCCGCGATTGTAGGGCGTGCCGCGGATCAGGAAGTTCTTGGCCGCAGGTCCCCAAGCGCGCGCCAGCCAATCGGTGTCCGCTTGAAAGCCGCCTGACGCGACAACAACGGCTGCCGGTTTGAAGCAAAGCTCTTGTGCTCTGGTGCTCACCCAAACCTCGGTCACTTGGTTATTGCTGATTTCCAGATGATCGGCGTGCGCGTCGTACAAGACTGTGATCCCGGCATCTTCGGCGCGGGCGTAGTAGGCGTTGACCAATGCCTTGCCGCCGCCGAGGAAAAACGCATTGGTCCGAGAGAGCGACAATGTACCGGACAATGACGGTTGAAACCGCACGCCGTGGGCTTCCATCCAACGATAGGCTGACTCGGAGTTTTCGATTGCGAGTTTGGCGAGCTGCGGGTCAGTGTCGCCCTTCGTGACTTTTAGCAAGTCGTCGAAATACTCGTCTGGATCGTAGTCGCCGGTTAGAACGCCAAGCGGACCGTTGTGCATGCATCGAAAGTTTCGCGTGTGTCTGGAATTCCCGCCTCGGTACGCTTTGGGCGCGGCTTCGATGACGGTCACGGATTTGCCCGCTTCTCGCGCTTGCAGCGCAGCAGTCATCGCTGCATTTCCCCCGCCAATCACCAAGACATCGGGCTTGAGGATGTGGTCTTCTGTTCCTGGCTTTGACATGGGCCCAGCTCTCCGTTATGCCTCTTTGTATCCAGATGGATACAAAGAGCAAGCGAGATGTCTGATATAAAGAAATCGAGTGGCGAGCAAGCCTATGATGTTTTGCTAGGCGAAATACGCATGGGCACCTACACGCCCGGTGATCGGTTGCGCGAAGAGGACGTCGCTGCGCGGTTGCGGCTGTCCAGAACCCCAATACGAGAGGCGTTGCGCCGTCTTGAAAGCGACGGGATCGTCGAGCATCGTCCCCGCGTTGGGGCGGTGATCCGGACGCTGGCCCATACAGAGGTGGTCGAACTCTATGAAATGCGCATGGTTCTCGAACGCACGGCTGCGGAAATGGCCGCCAAGCACGGCGCATCGGCAGAATTTGATGCCTTGGAGGTCATGAATGATCGGATCGCTGCCGAACGGGACAATCCAGCGCTTGGCGCGGCCATCAATCAGGACTTCCATCGCGGACTTTACCTTGCGGGGCGTAACCGGTTTCTGCTGGAAGCCTCGAGGGCGCTGAACAACGCTTTGCTGCTGCTGGGTCCAACCACATACACCGATCCTGAACGGATCGATGTGGTCGTGCGTCAGCATAGCGCGATAATCACGGCTCTCAGGGAAGGTGACGCCGAGGCTGCCGGTGCCGCGGCAGAAGGGCATCTGCAAACGTCGCTGCTGCACCGGTTGCGGAGCAAGGGCAATTGATGCCCGTTCTGAATGCCTTTGTGATCGCTGCTCTTGGAGTGGCTGCGTTCCACGGCATGGCTTTGCCGTTGCCGTGGTTGTTGGGGCCGATTTCCGCGTGTCTGGTTGCAGCGCTTGTTGGCATCCCCATGGCAGGTGTTACCCCTGTGAACCAAGCGATGCGCACAATTCTGGGTGTGGCGGTTGGCGCGACCCTCACACCTGCCGTCTTGTTCAGCCTGCCCGCCATGTGGCCAACGCTGATATTGGTACCTGTCATGGTGTTGGTCATCGGTCTGATTGGCGTGCCGTATTTCCAAAGAATATGCGGCTACGATTTTCCGACAGCCTATTACGCGACCATGCCCGGCGGATTGCAGGATATGATCGTGTTTGGCGAAGAGGCTGGCGCGAATGTGCGCACGCTCAGTTTGGTCCACGCGACTCGTGTGCTTGTGATCGTTGTCAGCCTGCCGTTCATTCTGCGCGGGTTCTGGAACGCGGATTTGACCAGCCCACCCGGCGTGCCGGCATCGACGGTTCCTCTCATCGAATTGGCAACCATGGTGGTCTGCGCAATTGGCGGTTGGCAAATTGCCAAAAGGTTGGGGATGTTCGGGGCCTCAATACTTGGGCCGCTGATCCTAACCGCGCTGGTGAC
Source organism: Paracoccaceae bacterium (assembly GCA_020630695.1). Classification (GTDB taxonomy): domain Bacteria; phylum Pseudomonadota; class Alphaproteobacteria; order Rhodobacterales; family Rhodobacteraceae; genus Thalassococcus_A; species Thalassococcus_A lentus. Next base: position 60,984 of record JAHDIS010000007.1, read on the forward strand.
GCTGGCGGGCGGCTTGCACAATCGACCGCCTGCCGAAGCAATCTGGGCGGCGCAGTTCTTTATCGGCATGGGTATAGGATGCAAATACGCTGGCATCACAATGCAAGAAGTCAGGCGCGATCTGGCGGCAGGCCTGGGTTTCTGCGTCGTTCTTATGGTGCTGACATTTGTATTTGTCGAAATCGTCTATGGGTTTGGGCTCGCGCCCGGGATGGAAGCCCTTCTGACATTTGCACCGGGCGGCCAGGCCGAACTGACGGTCCTTGCCTTGATCGTTGGGGCTGATGTGGCCTTTGTCGTCGCACACCATGTGCTGAGAATCTTTGTTGTCATTCTCGGCGCGCCGGTGGTTGCCCGCTTGTTCAGCTCCAGACTTCGGGATTGATCATGTGGATTGGGGCGCCTTCTGCGTAGGCGTTCACCTGTTCAAATATGTCGGTGAATTGCAGGTCAAATTCATCTTCGGTGACATACCCAAGGTGTGGTGTGGCGATCACTTTGGGATGCGTCAAAAGTGGATGATTGCTGTCGCGCAGAGGTTCAGTGTCGAACACGTCAACGGCGGCATAGATCCGGTTTCGTGCGATTTCGGCTTCGAGCGCGCCGGGTTCGATCAAGCCTGACCTTGATGTATTCACCAGCAGGCTTCGGGGTGACATGTTTGCCAGATCGGTTGCCGTAATTATTCCGCGTGTGCCGGGCTTCAGGCGCACATGCAGGCTTACAATGTCCGAGGTTCCAAAAAAGGCGTCCCGGCTGGGCGCGACGCATTCGCCATCCTCTGTGGCCCGTTTGCGGCCTTCTTCTGAAGACCACCATTGCACGTTCATGCCCAAGGCTTTTGCATAGCTGGATACGGCCCCGGCAATACGTCCGTATCCATAAAGACCAAGCGTCCGGCCGCGAAGGGTGCGACCGACGCCGGCCTGCCAATTGCCTGAACGCAGGGACGCGACCTGTTCGGGGATTTGACGATAACTGGCCAGCATGAGCGCCAGTGTCATTTCGGCAGCGGCATAGGACGGTGTGCCAGAATGCATGTTCGAGCAAAGCAGGACACCGTTTCTGCTACAGGCCTCGACGTCAACGTGCGGATAGACCGAGCGTTGAGAAACCAATTTCAGATTGGGCAATTGATTGAGGAGTTCAGAGCCGATCTTGGTCCGCTCTCGAAACAGAACCAATGCCTCGGCGTCATGGATACGCTGGGCCAGGGCCGTGGGGTCAGGTTGATGATCCGTCCAAACGGTAACGTCGTGGTCCGCGAGCAATTCATAACAAGGAAGAGAGCGCAGTGTGTCGAACCAGTCATCCAGAATGTGAACTTTCATGGCCCCGCCCATACCGTCCGAGGAATCATGACTTCGCCGCGCGCCAGTAAGCGTGCGGTGCGGGTCAGTCCGGCTGACTTTACCTCGAACGTGTTATCCGGGCCGCGCGTGTAGTCCATCCTGACGTCGAGCACACCCATTGGATGTTCCAGTTTCAAGTCCAGCGGCCCCGTTGGAGGAGCGCTGAGGATGCCATCTGCGATAGTGCCGGGGCACAGCAGACAGGCCGACAGGCACTGTGACCCGGTCACGGCAAGGCTGGGGTGACAGTTATTTGGCATGAAATACCGGGTCAGGGCGTGGCCGCCTGCCACGGGCGGCGCCAGAACGCCAAACTTTGGTGTCACGGAACCTGAAACATCACCCATTCCCATCAAGCGTCCTGCTTCGATGCGGATTGGTTCCATGCGTTCGTAAAACGCGCGGTTTTCGTCCAGCTCAGTCGCGGTTTCCTGACCGGTCAGCCCGAAATCTTCTGCGCGGGCGATCGCCATGGGCATCGCCACATCGACACAGCTCACCTCGATGCCGTCGATCACGTCAATGCGCCGACCTGTTGGAAACATGGATCCGGTTGCACCGCCGGTCACGTCCATGAACATCAGATCAATCGGAGCAGACGTTCCGGGCACACCATCAATCTGCGCAGTGCCGTCATAGATCACGGACTGTTCATCGGTTCTGACCTGCGCGGCGACACGCGCGCCCGCATTCACAGCGCGTATTTTAACCTCTGTCACAGGGCCTGTCGGTTGGATCAGCCCCATTTCGAGAGCAGCGGGCCCGACGCCAACCAATATATTTCCGCAAGTGGGTTTGAAATCGACAGTGCGATCCTCAACACTGACCTGCGCAAAGAAATAGTCGATATCGGCCCAGTTATCATCGGACTTGGACAGCATCGCCACTTTTGTCGTCACAGCGGCACCGCCGCCAATCCCATCAATGTTCAGCGGGTGGCCTGAACCGACGATGGCGATCAGAACTCTGGCCAGTTCGTCAGGATCCGACGGCAAGTCTGATCGCAGCATATAGGGCCCGCGGGATGTTCCGCCGCGCATGAAGTGAAAGGGAATGGCCGTTTGAGACATCGTGATTATCCCAGCGGCCATGGCAGCTTGACGAGGTCCTGCAGCAATCCTGCTGGGAAATCGCGGTTCAGCAGCCCTGCCATCATGCAGATGAACCCGATTCCTGCGACGCTGTAGAGGGCGGCAAAACCCCAACTGCGACGCGCCCGTACCCGGATAAAGGCGAACAGGAATATCGCCAGCGCCAGCACAAAGCCCAGCAGCGCGGTCAATGCCAGCAGACCTGCAAACCAAGCGAGCGTCGACCACAGGCCGTGTTCATTCTTCTCTTCGGCCTCGCGGTCAGCGAACAGCGCATGTGTTTCCGGCTTTAGCATCATCTGGATCAGGACGATCAGACAGGCCACAATCGCGACACCAGCAACAAAGGTTGGGAACACGCGGTCGGCCTTGGCGTAGTCCGGAATCATGGCTGCGTTGGTGTAGGCCACCAGAAGATAGCCAAGAACGGCGATAAGGAAGATCATAGGCGCGCGCTTGCCGCCTGAATTGACTTCGCCCTCGGCCATGATCGACTTGGCTTGACGCAGGCCGATGACGACGGAAAGAAGCGTTATGATGATCAGCACGATCACAATCGGCGAAAAGATGTAGTCGAGTCCCTCTTCAAAGCTTTTGCGGAAACGGGAAGCCGCAATTTGGACTGCCTGGTTCGCGTAGGTTTCAGCCGGGTTGGAGAGGACAAAACCAATCAGAAACGCAGGGCGGGACCAATCAAACCGCCGCATGAGAATGCCCAGCAGACCAATTGAAAAGAGCGCAACAAGATCCAGAATATCCTGCCCAGACTGGAACGCAGCAAAGGCGATGATCATGAACAGGAAAGGCGCCAGAAGCGAAAAGGGGATCGTTGTCAGCCGTGCAATACCGCCAGAGGCAGCAATGCAGATCAGGGTGCCAACCACATTGGCCAGCGCGAGCAGCCAGACAATGGCGTAGGTAATATCGAGGTTGTTCTTGAGCATCGAAGGCCCGACCTCGATGTTACCCGAGCCCAGCAGGGCAATCGCGCCAATGAAGATCGCCATCGATCCGGAACCGGGAATACCAAAGAGCAGCGTCGGAACCAAACCGCCACCTTCTTTCGCGTTGTTCGAGCTTTCTGGCCCGATCACGCCGCGCACTTCACCAGAACCGAACTTGGACTTGTCCTTTGTTGTCTGGACTGCGTGCCCATAGGCAATCCAGTCAACGACAGAACCACCCAGACCGGGGATCACACCGACAACCACGCCGATGATGGAGCAGCGAACCGACAACCAGATGTTGGCGAACCAGTCTTTGACACCGGACAGCCAACCACCGCCCAGCGGTTTGCGATCAGAAATTGCACGGTCCTGCCGCAACAGTGCGACGATTTCAGGAATGGCGAAAATGCCCAATCCAACGATGACCAGTTTCAAACCGTCGATCAGATAGGGCATGTCGTAGGTCGCCATGCGCAGTTCTCCCGCGCTGTCGCCTTCTCCGATGGTGCCGATCATCATGCCAAGACCAGCGGCGGCGATGCCCTTGAGTGCAACGCGCCCCGCCAGAATGCCGACCATCGACAGGCCGAAGATCGTGATCATCAACAATTCCGGTGTACGGAACTCCAATACAATGGGGCGTGCGACCAGTATGAATACCGTCAGGAAAGCAGCGCCAACCAATCCACCAAACAACGAGGAGGCAAAGGCAGCCGACAAGGCTCGGGCCGCTTGGCCTTTCTTTGCCATTGGGAACCCGTCGAGAACGGTCGCCTGACTGGCGGATGAGCCGGGAATGCCCATAAGAACAGAGGCAAAGGTATCTGAAGTCGGAACCACCGCGACCATGCCGATCATCAGCGCAAGGCCCAGAACGGGATCCATCCCGAACATGAACGGCAACAAGAGCGACAGTCCCGCGATGCCACCCAGACCGGGGAACACACCGATACAAAGGCCCATCACAACGCCAAGCACGAGGTAGCCCAGCACAATGGGTTGCGCGATCAGTCCCGCGGCGTCGGACAACGCGGGCAGTGCAACAGAGAGCACGTCCATGGTTCAGACTTTCAGGTTAAACGCATTGGCGCGGGGCAGGCCAATGCCCGCCCCGCGCGCGGTCTTTAGTTCAGGGAAACGCCGTAGCGATCCTTGAGCCAGCCAACGACAAAGTCTTTGGCCGCTTGCGGAACTTGCGTCGCACTCGCGAGTGCGCCTGTGGCTTCGTCACCGGTCATCTGTGGGTATACGCCCAGGCGGCCGGATGAGATTTCGGCAAAGTCCGCGCGGGCTTTGACGGCTTCAAACGCGGCCGTGTAGGTCACGATGGCATCCTCGGACGCGCCTGCGGGCAGGAAGACCATTTTCTGTGCCGGGAAACCCGCAACAAAGAATGCTTTCCATGCTTCCCACTGTTCACCGGATGTTTCGCAGCCGTCTGTGGCTTCGCAAACTTCCTTGAACGTTGGCATGTCTGGGAATGTCGGGTCACGTACAATGTTGCCATCGGCGTCCAGTGCGCCCCAGGACATCATTGGAACCGCTGTGCCTGCTTCGACCAGAGGTGTCACACCCTTCAGGAAGGACGACGACGTCTGGTAGTCGATGTTTGCTTCGCCGCGTTCGAACATCAGGCGGCCGTCGCCACGACCCTTGATGCCAAAGACAGGCTCAACATTCAGACCCAGCATTTCCCATGCCAGCAGCGGCACGAGATCGAGGCGCGTCGCCCCCTGCGAACCATAGATGAAATCCGTGTCCCGCAGGCCAGAGGCATCGAGACCGTCCATTTTGCCAGCCAGCTCCGGTGGCAGATAGGCAACGCCGCCTGTGCCCGAGGCCAGAACAACGTTCCAGTCGTTGTATTCATAGCGAACGCGCGGATCACCCAGAAGATAGGGGAACTGAGTGGAGCCGGACGAGCCAAAGATCAGCGTGCCTTCGCTGTCTTCAAAAGACTGTTCCTGGAACCAGTTCGCGCCTTTGGTTGATCCCGCGCCCGGCATAAACTTGACGACAACTGTTGGCTGGCCAGGAAGCGCTTCGGACAGAAGCGGGGCGTAGAAGTTGGCCCATTTGGCCGAACCGCCGGTTTCCGAGAAGGGGATTACCCACTCCACGGTCTTCCCGGAAAGGTCGATGCCGTGACCGCCTGCGGTTGCAGAGGTCGCAAAGCTTGCCGCTGCTGCGGCCACAAGGCTCATTGCCACGCGACGCGTGGTTTTCATGAAGTTCATAGTTTCCTCCCAATACATGATCCGGTTGATCAGATCACAAATCTCAAACGGGTGATTCCCGCCTTCGTACTGGCAGCCTAGAGGATGAAGCTTGCATCAAGCCTTCATCCCCGCGAAAAATGATTGCTATGCGAATAACCGTGGTCGAAGACAATGAAGGCTTGCGCAAGGGCCTGACATACCGCCTTCAGGACGAAGGGCATTCCGTTGACGCCTTGTCTGACGGGTTGGAGGCGTCGAGCTTTCTGGGGCAGGAGGAAAGCGATCTTGTGGTTCTGGACATCAATTTGCCGGGCCAGACAGGATTGGATGTGCTGCGCGACATGCGCGCCCGCAATGATCACAGGCCGGTAATTTTGCTGACGGCCCGAGGCGAAACCGAAGACCGGGTTGTCGGGCTTGATGCGGGGGCGGATGACTATCTGGTCAAACCCTTTGCAATGGACGAACTGGTTGCTCGTGTTCGGGCCTTGTCGCGGCGCGGCGCGGTCGCACCAAGACGCAGCATTGCGCTGGGCGCACTGGAATTGGAGCTGGAACCGCTGCAACTGATTGCTCCGGATGGCCCTTTGGATGTTCCGCGTCGTGAGCTTTCTGTGCTTTCGGCACTGGCCCGCAGTTCGGCATCTGCGATCAGCAAAACGCAGCTGCTTGACGCCGTCTACGGTGCGGGTGCGGACGCAGACGAAAAGGTGATTGAGGTCTACATTTCGCGGCTCCGCAAACGACTCGCTCCGCACGGGGTTTCCATCTCGGTTAAACGCGGCATTGGATATTCTCTTGAGGCCCGGGGATGACACGTCGCGTTTCGCTTAGGGCGCGTCTGACTTTGGTCATTCTTCCCCCTGTTCTGGGGGTCGCTTTGATTGCCGGGCTCTGGCAGTTGAACGGGGCCCGCGAAACAGCGGACGGCGTTTTCAACAAATCCATGCTTTCGGCCGCTGTTGCGGTTGCAAACGACGTTGCTATCTCGGGCGGGGATGCCCTGTCGCCGCGCACACGCGATATTCTGTCCAGCACGTCTGGCGGGCAGGTGTTCTATCACGTTTTTGCTCCGGACGGTGTTATCGTTGCGGGCTATGCCACACCGCCTGTTGGTATTCCCCGGACAGGCGAAGAAAGCGCAGAGCCAACCTTTTTTCGGGCAGCATACCTTGGCCGGGATGTCAGTGGCGTGCGGTTGCAAACGCGCACGCAGATCGAAGGCTTTACTGGGCTATTCACCACGACCGTTTGGCAAGACAGCGCCGTGCGCGAGGCATTTGTCCGAGATCTGATGATGCGTTCTTTGGTGGTTTCGATGTCGATTCTTGTCGCTTTGGCTTTGATCGTCTGGTTTGGGGTCAGGATCGGTTTGCGGCCTTTGCTGGACCTTGAGCAAGCCATTGCGCAGCGTTCAAGTGGTGACCTGTCTCCGATCAAACGGGCGGTTCCCGCTGAAACAGAAGGGATTGTCGCCACATTGAATAGCCTGTTCGATCAGGTTTCCAGAAGCATGGCAGCGCAGTCCGAATTCATTGCAAACGCCGCGCACCAACTGCGTAATCCGATTGCTGGTGTTCTTGCTTTGGCCGAGTCTGTTGTTTCAGCCAGAACGAACGAACAGGTTCGGGAAAGGTCACGTGACCTTCTCGATGCAGCACAGAAAACGGCGGATCTGAGTAGCCGTTTGTTGATGTTGGAACGCGCTCAGTCTCTGTCGCAGGCCACAGCATTCACCAAACTCGATTTGCAGTCTTCGCTTGGCAACTGGCTTGAGGCAGACAAGCGGTTCGGGCCGGATGGAATCGCGCTTCATCTGGATCTTGGCGAACAGCCGGCCAACGTCATGGCTGATCCGGTGATGTTGAGAGAGGCCATCGTGAACTTGCTAGACAATGCATGTTCTCATGGCGGGCCGGATCTGTCCGAAATTCGCGTCTCGGTTCGCAACGGCAAAACCGACCATGTAATCACCGTGGCAGACAATGGCCGGGGCATTCCAGTACAAGACATGGAGCGTGCCATGATCCGTTTCGTTCAGTTGAACGACGCTGGATCAACGGGTCTCGGACTGTCGATTGTCCGTGCGATTGTTGAAGGACACAGTGGTCGGATAAGTTTGGCAGACAACGATGGAGGCCTGGCCGTTCAGGTCACATTGCCGGCGGCAGCGTGATTGATGGAAAGAATCTCGGCGATCTGGGGTACGGTCTGATTGACAGAAGAAATTGCTTCCTTTGATACTGAGCTCAACGACACGCGATCCATTGGAGCATCGCATGATTCCTGAAAAGGAAGTGATCCACGAGTTCTCGAATATCGGCCACAACAGTGGCGGCCGTAATTTTGCAGGATTTGCCGCGCTTTCTTCGAGCCCCGTTCGTGAATTGGATCCGCGCGCGGCCCAGCGACTGGAATTGTCCGCTGGGGATCTGTTTCAAATTGATGTGACGCGCCATGCAGGCCGTGTGGCGCTTCTGGCCTTTGGGCATCGTGGTGAGCGACGCGAAGCCGCTATCGGTTTGGGCGCACTGCACCCTTTGAACCTCGGCGCGTTCGAGAGCGCGTCATTGCTCGGTTGGATCACGGCGAAAGGCGGAGAAGCCGATACGTTGTCCGCCATCATTCTGGATACGATGGATGAGCCTCTAATACTCCGAGTATCCGAGCCATTAACCCTTTGGCTGGCACATCTGCAGGAAAGAGGCGGGCTGGTCTCGGGCAACGCTGCTGGCCCGGTCAAATACTGGCATCAGGCGGCCGAAGGCCGGTTCGTGTTGCCCGATCCGCTTGGTCACATTCGTGAGGAATTCACGGTCGGCCGTGGAACCGCGCGCGCCTATGAATTGCACGCAGGCGACTATGTCCAGATCATCGATGCCGAAGGGCAGCAGTGTTCTGATTTTCAGGCGCTTCGGCTGCGTAGTTTGGAAAAGGGGCAAGAGTGGGCGATCGACAGCACGGCAACCCGTTCCATGGTGCGACGGGCCTATCCCGGCCCCGGTCTGCTGGACAAGTTTTTCGATGCAGAAATGCGGCCGTTGTTCCGGGTTGTGCAAGACACCTGTGGACGACACGACACGTTTGGTCTCGCCTGCACGGCTCGTGGGTACGAGGAACGCGGTTACCCCGGCCATCTGAATTGCTCTGACAATATTTCCGAGGCTTTGGCGCCATTTGGTGTGGCCCGCCGCTCTGCTTGGCCTGCAATCAATTTCTTCTGGAATACGTGGATGGATGCGCACCACCAGATCCAGACCGAAGAATCCCATTCCCGTCCCGGGGATTATGTTGCGCTTCAGGCCATGGATGACATGGCCTGTGTCACGACAGCCTGCCCAGATGACATTGACCCGATCAATGGTTGGAACCCCACAGATATCCACGTCCGGATTTATAGTCCGGAGACCCGTATTCAGCGGGCTGTGGGTTATCGCAAAAAAGAAGATGCCGCGATGAAGATCAGTCAACATTCTGCCTTTCATCCGCGCCTTTCGGCCCTGACCGAGCATTTCGCGCCAGCCCGCGATTTATGGGCTGCGGTTTCCTTTCCCGCTGATGGGAGCATTGGGGAATACTGGGCCTGTCGTGAAGCGGCGACGCTTCAGGATATGAGCAGCCTGCGCAAGGTAGACGTGATCGGCCCTGATGCCGAACGCTTGCTGCAAAACGCTATGACCCGAGACATCGCGCGGTTGGCGCAATGGCGTGGCACGTATTCACTGATGTGCGATTCAAGCGGCGAAGTGATTGACGATGGCACATTGTTCAGGCTTGGCCCTCAATTGTACCGCTGGTGCTGTGGAACAGAAGAGAGTGCCCGGTGGTTGGAGAAACTGGCCAAGGATGGCGGATTTCAGGTCCGCATTCACGATCTTGGCGGATCGCTGCCAAATCTGGCGCTTCAAGGGCCCAAATCCAGGGACATATTGCGCAAGGTTGTCTTTACGCAGCCGCATGTACCCGCGCTGGATCAGTTGAAATGGTTTGGTGTCACGATTGCGCGCCTGCACACGCGCGAGGGATCGCCCTTCATGTTGGCGCGGAGCGGGTACACAGGTGAACTGGGCTATGAGATTTTTTGCGCGCAGTCAGATGCGTTGGATATCTGGGATGCTCTTTCTGAGGCGGGCGCTGAACACGGCATGAAGCCGATGGGTACAGAAGCGCTGGACATGATCAGAATCGAGGCAGGTCTGGCCAGCGCGTCCGAATTCGCGCCGGGCCATGACGCATTGGAGGCCGGTCTGGGGTTCGCAGTGGATATGCGGAAACAGGACTTCATCGGGAAATCGGCTTTGGCTCGGAATGCAACTGCACCGAGGCGCGTGATGCGTGGGCTTTTGCTGAATTGCGACGATGTTCCGGCATCTGGCGCGCCGGTTTTCGCGGATGAAAGGCAGGTGGGCATTGTGACCTCGGCCACCCGATCGCCGATGTTTGAACGCGCAATTGCCATGGCGCGGCTGACCGTTGAGCACGCAGAGCCCGGAGTCCAACTGGAGGTCGGTCAACTGGATGGCCGGATGAAACGGCTCAGCGCAACGGTGACCACGATTCCATTTTACGATCCGAAACGGGAAAGGGCGCGGGCGTAGCGGCTTCTGATGAAACCCGCTTTCAAAAGGTTGCCTGCGCAGACATGGCCAGCGCGCCATCGTGCCGTTTGGCCCAAAGCTCTACGGTGTCATTGGCCCGACGTCCCTCGATTGAGAATGCAGTCAGCCCGGCGATTGGGGCCAGCCCCCGAAAGGCGAAGGTCTTGGGCGGTTTGCCGACTTGTTTTGCTGCCAGATCGACCAGCAAAGTGGCGGTCAGAGGCCCATGAAAAACCAATCCGTCATATCCTTCGACCGAGCGCGCGTAGTCGACATCGTAGTGAATTCTGTGACCGTTGAAGGTCAGAGCAGAATACCGGAACAACAATGCCTGATTGGGTGAAACCCGTTCAGAAAATGCAGCGTCGTCTGGTGCGGCCTTGGGTGTGGGCGTTGGCGCAGCGGGATCCGGATCTTCGCGATAGACGATGTCATGCTCTTCGGTCATCGCGCGCACATCGTTCTGGAAAATTTCGTGTTGAACGGTGACGAAACACAGCTTTCCGGTCCGACCGTCTTTTTCTTGGACCGATTTGATCGTCGATTTCTTGATGGCTTCCTGACCGATGATCAGCGGCGTTTCAAAGGATAGCCGTCCGCCGGCCCACATGCGACGAGGCAGGGCAACGGGTGGTAGAAAACCGCCGCGTTTCGGATGTGCGTCGCGGCCCAACTCGCTGGCCCGCTTTGCTTCAAGAAAGTACAGCCAATGCCACAAGGGCGGGAGGGTATCGCCATCCTGCAAGCTCGGTTCGATATCCAGTGTTGCCTGCATGAACTGAGAGGGCTGACATCTGAGAATGTCTACGCTCTGTGTTGTTCGGCCGACCCAATCCTGAAGTGTGCTTGTCACGCCTGTGCCTTTTCGTTTCGAAACCTCGAACAGGTTAGGTATAGCGGCAAATTGCGTTCTGCAAACCGCAGGCAACCGATCGGACAAGTCTGTTCAAGGAATAATTGTTTACCCTCGTAACAAACTGCCGATATGGTGCTTTAATCAAGTAGGAGACGTGCGATGTCCAAACACGCTTTGGAGGAAGCCTCGGATAACGGGGCGACCGATCTGGAAGATCTGATCGGCTATAATCTCAAGCGCGCCTACATCATTGTACAATCCGGCTTTCGGGATGCGCAGGGCGAAGGTGGCTTTTCTCCGCGTGTCTTCACCGCGTTGGCGCTGACGGTCAAATTTCCCAACATCACCCAAAGTGCGCTTGCCCGAAAAATGGGAATTGAGCGATCGGGACTGGTCGCAATCGTCGATGAACTCGAAAGCAAGGCGCTCCTTGCGCGGGCGCGTGTGCCGGGCGATCGCCGGGTACAGGCGCTTGTGCCAACAGAAGCCGGGCAACAGGCCTATGACGCGGCCATGGCATCCGTGCGCGCCCACGAGCAAGACGTGTTTTCGAATATGAGCGAGTCTGAAAAGAAGATGCTATTGGACCTGCTGCGGAAAGTTCGGAAAAACGAGGTTTCTTGAGGGTCCCACGCGCGGTTAGCGAAATTTTGGTGGGCGTTTTTCCAAAAACGCGCGCAACCCTTCCTTTGCCCCATCAGATGTCTGGGACATGGCGGCTGCCAGGCTTTCGGTGAAGAGCCCTTCTGCGCGGGGCATGTCCTGAATGCGCGGAATAGCCTGCATCATCAGGTAGTTCGAGAACGGCGCGTTGTCCGCGATCTTGCGGGCCAGTTTCTGTGCCAGTGGCATGCCTTCGCCTGCCTCTACTGCGTAGTGCGCCAGTCCCAAGGGGACCGCTTGGTCTGCACCATAACTGCGACCGGTCAACATCATTTCCCGCATACGATCTGCCCCGATCAGTCGCCCGACGCGGACGGTGGCGCCACCGCCCACAAAAATGCCGCGCCGGCCTTCGGGCAATTGAAACCGGACGTCTGGTTCTGCGATGCGCACATGGGTCGATGCTGCGATTTCAAGACCGCCGCCAATAACCGCTCCGTTCAGAACAGAGATCACAGGCAGACCGCCAAATTCGATAAGGTCGGAAACCCTGTGCCAGTTGCGCGAATGATAAACGCCAGCGATTGGTTCGCGCTGTTCGTGTTCTGCCAGATCCAATCCGGAACAGAAGTGCCCGCCGCTGCCTGTCAGAATAACAGCGTTGATGCCCTCCGGCGGGTTTGAGAAGAAGGCGTCTAGCTCATCCACAAGCGCGTCGTTCATCGCATTGCGCTTGTCCGGTCTGTCAAAGGTCAGCGTGGCGATATCACCGTCCAACCGGATTTGGATGACGTCTTTGTCTGCGGGTTTTTCCGACATTTCTGGACCTTCCTGAGCGCACTTGTAATTTGTTATAGTCTGTAACGGTTTTTCTGTATAGCGGATTGGTGGCAGCCTTTGCGCGAAAAGCGCGAATTATCTGCAGCTTTACGACGCAGCCTTTAATCCCGACAATAATCATCGGGACTGTTCGTCGCTCCGGTTCCAAGCTACATGAGGTCAATACCCACGTCAGGCACCGACAACGCAATGGACAAGACACTCATTTCATGGAGCGCCCTATTGGTTGCAGCGATTTGCCTGCTGCCCATTGTCGGCGTAGTCGCGGCTGCTGCGTTTGGCAGTGTCGATACGCTGGTGCAGCTGACCCAGACAGTCCTGTGGCGCTACACCTGGACGACACTTGTTCTGGTCGTGCTGGTGGCAGCAGGCAGTATCGTTATAGGCAGCGTAACAGCGTGGTTGGTCGTCACGAGTGAGTTTCGTGGACGCCGCATTCTGGAAATTGCGCTGGTCGTACCGCTCGCATTTCCGGCCTATGTGCTAGCCTACGCCTATACTGACGTCCTTGATCATCCGGGAATCGTTCAAAGCACGTTGCGCGCGGTTATGGGATGGGGACCACGGGATTATTGGTTTCCTGAAATCCGATCGCTGGGCGGTGCAAGCCTGATGCTGACGCTGGTTCTGTACCCCTATGTGTATCTAATGGCGCGGACGGCGTTCATCTTGCAGGCCGCGACGCCATTTTATGCGGCCCGCTCTTTGGGACATTCGCCGCTTTGGGCTTTTGTGCGGGTTTCTTTGCCCATGGCTCGCCCCGCCATCGCCGCCGGCGCCTTGCTGGTTGTCATGGAAACCATCGCTGATTTTGGCACCGTTGCGCATTTCAGTGTCCAGACCTTTGCAACCGGGATCTACACCAGTTGGTTTGGGTTGGGGGATCGCGGCGCCGCGGCGCAATTGGCGCTGGGCCTGCTGACCTTTGCACTGCTGGTTGCCGGGTTGGAGTATATGAACAGGGGCCGGGCCACCTATGCGACACGAGGGCGACAGGAAACTTTCGTTCGATTTCAGCTGACCGGCGGGAAAGCCCTGTTAGCGCAAATTGCCTGCGCCTTGCCTGTTCTGCTGGGGGTCGTTCTGCCTGTCGTTACCCTGTTCCTGATGGGTATGAGATCTGAACAGGACATTTTCAGCCCGCGCTATCTGAGGTTCATTCACAACTCGCTGATGTTAGCCGTGATTGCCGCGGTCCTGACCGTCGCAGCGGCGGTTATGCTGGGCACGTTCAATCGCGTGTATTCCGGGCGTGCATCGCTGGCAGCGCTGTTTGTTGGGCGGTTGGGCTATGCAGTGCCGGGCGGTGTGATCGCCGTAGGCTTGTTGGTGCCCTTTGCCAATTTCGACAACTGGTTGGATGCCCGGATGGAAAGCTGGTTCAACGTGTCGACCGGATTGCTGATTTCAGGATCTATCTGGCTGATGATTGCGGCCTACATGATCCGATTTCTGGCAGCGGCCATCGGATCCTATGATAGCGGCCTTTCCACCGTGACGCATAATGTGGATGCGGCGTCCCGGGTGCTTGGCCGGACGGCTTGGGGTACTGTGCGCAGCATTCACCTTCCGGTGTTGCGGGGCAGTATTCTGACGGCCTTGCTGATCGTGTTTGTCGATACCGTAAAAGAGCTGCCTGCGACCCTGATCCTGAGGCCGTTCAACTATGACACGCTTGCTGTGCAGGCGTTCAGATTGGCGTCTGATGAGCGATTGGAGGGGGCGGCCGTCCCGAGCCTGATGATTGCAGCGATTGGGCTGCTTCCGGTCATCCTGCTATGCATGCGCATCGGAAACCGACAAGGCCGCTAAAGCAAAAGGCGCGCCAAATGGCGCGCCTGCGTATTGTTTAATTTCAGAAGAACGTTCAGTTCCAGCCAGCCTGTGCCAGAATGCGCTGGGCGGTTTTGATGTTCTGGGCAATGTCGGATAACGGAATGTCGTCTTCCTTGAAGTCGCCCAAGGCCTGCACCGACTCGGCCAGTGGTGCGCCCTGAACAACCGGGTATTCGTCATTGCCAGCAGAGAAGTAATCCTGTGCCTGTTCCGAGGCGAGATACTCGAGAAACTTGATGGCGTTGTCCCTGTTCGGGGCATGTGTCGCGACCCCACCGCCTGAGATGTTGATATGGGCGCCGAAGTCATCCTGGTTGGGGAAAACCCAGCCAATGGTATCGATGCTGTCGGAAACGCCGGAAACATCACGGCGCAGCGCGCGGGCGAAATAGTAGGTGTTGGACATCGCAATGTCGCACTCACCCGAAACGATCCCACGCAACTGGTCTGTATCACCGCCCTGTGGCTTGCGGGCAAAGTTGCCCACAACGGCCTCGGCCCAGTCAGCTGTGGCCTCTTCGCCCAAGTGTGCAACCATCGCAGCGACGATGTTCTGCGTATAGACGTTCGAAGACGACCGGATGCAAACCATGCCTTCGTACTCTGGCTTGGCCAGATCCTGATAGGTCATTGGCGGGTTTGAGACGTCGTTCTTGTCATAGAACAGGATCCGTGCGCGCTTGGAAAAGGCAAACCACTGGTTTTCGTCGTCCTGCAGATTTGCCGGAATCTTTGCCTCCAGCACGTCGCTGTCGATCGATTGCAAAAGCCCAAGTTCCTTGGCGCGTGTAATCCGCACCGTGTCCACGGTCATGAAAACATCAACTGGCGAGTTTTTGCCTTCAGCCGTCATGCGGGCAATCAATTCATCGGCCTTGCCTTCGATGCGGTTGATGGTGATGCCGGTTGCATCCTCGAAGTCGGAATAAAGACGTTCGTCTGTATCATAGTGACGGGATGAATAGAGGTTCACGACATTGTCTGCACTGGCTGCGCTGGCGGTGGCTGCAACGGCAATCGCGATGACAGATGTTAGGCTTTGCATCGGAGTATCCTGATTTTAGTAACTTACTGTTTTTGTCAATTACAGGAAATCCTGACAAGGGCAAGTCTTTCTGACAAAATTACTCAGAATAAATCCGTGCCGGAGAGTTCTGGTGAAAAAACAGTCTTGATCCGATGAGGCAGTCTCGACTAAAGAAATTGCAGGGACAGGCGATGGCGTCGCCGCCGATCCAGATCGGTTATTCCCAAACCCACCATCCTGAACGCCGGGATCTTGCTTTGCCGTTTTGCGGTGAGGGAAGGTTCCCCTTCGCTCCTCGCGCCTAAGCGGCTTGAACAGGAGACAAACGATGGACGGAACATCCAACCTGACACCAAACGCACTGCAGCGCCCTGATTTCTATCGGTTTCACCAAGGCGAAAAGACACTGCCTTTTGCTGATGCAGAATACGAAGCCCGCCTGAAAGGACTTCGGGCGATCATGGCCGAACGAGGGATCGACGCTTGTGTGCTGACATCGATGCACAACGTGTCCTACTACTCGGGCTTTCTGTACTGTGCCTTTGGTCGGCCCTATGCGCAGGTCGTGACGCCGACAGACACGGTCACGTTCAGTGCAGGCATTGATGCGGCCCAGCCTTGGCGGCGGTGCTACGGCGACAACATCACCTACACGGATTGGCAGCGGAACAACTACTGGCGCGCCATTCGCTCTGTCACAGGACAGGGCAAGACAATCGGTTTTGAGGGTGACCACCTGTCCATCGCACAGATGGCTTTGCTGGATGATTTCCTGAAACCGGCAAACAAGATCGATATTGCTCCGGCCACGATGACACAGCGGTTCCACAAATCGCCCGCAGAACTCGAACTGATCCGTGCAGGTGCGGCGACAGCTGACGTTGGCGGCTATGCGATCCGAGATGCCATCAAGGCAGGCGCGCGCGAGATCGACGTGGCCATGGCTGGGCGTGATGCAATGGAGCTGGAAATTGCACGGCGGTTTCCCGATGCGGAATACCGTGACACATGGGTTTGGTTTCAATCAGGGATCAACACGGATGGTGCCCATAACCCGGTGACGGCGCGGGCATTGCAGCGCGGTGACATCCTCAGCCTGAACACGTTCCCGATGATTTCGGGCTACTATACAGCCCTCGAACGCACGCTTTTCGTCGAGACGGTTGATGACGCATCGCTGGCGGTCTGGGAAGCAAACGTCGCTGCCCACGAATACGGTATGAGCCTTCTGAAGCCCGGCGTGTCCTGCGCCGAGGTCACGCACAAGATCAACGACTTCTTTGCTGAGCGTGATCTGCTTCAGTACCGCACCTTTGGCTATGGTCATTCGTTTGGTGTGCTGAGCCATTACTATGGGCGTGAAGCAGGGTTGGAACTGCGTGAAGACATCGACACGGTGCTGGAGCCGGGGATGGTCATCTCGATGGAGCCGATGCTGACCATTCCGGAAGGCCAAGCCGGAGCAGGTGGCTACCGCGAACATGACATTCTGTTCATTACTGAAGACGGCAATGAGAATATCACCGGCTTCCCCTATGGTCCTGAACACAACGTCGTCGGCTAAATCAGCCGGTCCGCCGTACCTGCAAGCCGACTGGGCGTTAACGGGTACGGCGGCGCCTGACTGGATGGGTTGACCCGGCCAGAAATCAGCGGCGGCGCCCCTTTGTTCCATAAGGGGTTTCGCCGTAGCGGGCCTTGAAATGCCTGCTGAACAAATCGGTGGAATTGAAGCCAGCCGCTGTTGCCACTTCCATTACGGTCATATCGGTTTCCACCAAAAGGGCGCGTCCGCGCTCTAGCCGGATGTTGCGATAGACCGTGGCTGGTGGCTCGCCCATCATGGATTGAAACTGACGCTCCATCTGGCGTCGCGAAAAACCGGCATTCTTCGCGAGATCATCCAGCGTCAGCGGGTCTTCGATGTTGGCGTACATCCCCTGGATCACCAAAAGCAGTTTGGGATTTCTTGAATCCACAGCCGTCGCAATTGATGACCGTTGTTCCCGACGCCCTTTCAGATCAGGATCGTTCAAGCACATGTCGGCGACCAACACGGCAAAGTCCGTACCGTAGTCGCGGGCAATAATTCCCAGCATCATTTCCGTAGCGGCCGACCCGCCGCCACAGGTCAGCAGATCGCCATCTTCTTCAAACCGTTTGCGGGTGGGTTCGAGCATGGGGAACGCTTCGGCGAAGCCGGGCTGGTTTTCCCAGTGGAGCGTGAACCTTTTCCCTTCGAGCAGACCAGCCCGGGCCAAACTGGCCGCCCCTGTACAAATGCCGCCATGACGCCCGCCGAACCGCGCCCGTTTGCGAAGCTCTGCAATCGTGGAATCGCTGGCTGCTTCAAGGCCTGCATTGCCAGAACAGACAAAAAGATGGGCGGTGCGTTCAACCTCTGACAACGCGCCGTGCACTTCCATCGACAAACCAGAAGAGGACGGCACCGACTGGCCATCTTCGGAGACGACTTGCCAGCCATAGAGTGCCTTGCGGGACAGTTGGTTCGCGATGCGCAGTGGATCAAGTGCCGAACTGAATGCCAGCAAGGTAAAGCCGTCGAGCAACAAGAAGCTGAACCAGCGCGTATCGCGCGGGTTTTTCACAGGGAAGCTGAATGCACCGTCAGGTATGACAGGCTTTGGCTTGGGTTGCTTGGTCATGGCAGCTGACCGGGCCTAGCCGTGCCGCAAAACAGGGAACCAGTCTTCCCGTAGATGTTGGCCGGCTGTCATGTCATGGCCCGGAAAAGGAGGCGACGTGGGGCCAGGACGCTCGACATAGCGCGCATCTTCACCGACCAGCCGAAGTGAGAATGCCCTGCGGCGCGCGCTGGTTTCATTTCCACGAGCGCCGTGCAGCGTCATGAAATTGAAAGCAACGGCATCGCCGGGCTCCATCGTCCATTCCCGAACCTCCATGCCTTCTGCGTCCGGGTCAGGCACGGGGCGATACGCATCCTCATCCGGGTAGAAACTTGTCTCGGCCAACCAGCGGGTAGGAAGAACAGGTCTGTCCCATTTGTGAGAGCCAACCACGCAGCGCAGCGAGGCGCTGTCCACCGGATCGAGTGGCGACCAGAAACTGATCGTGTGTTGACCTTCAACGAAGTAGTAAGGCCCATCCTGATGCCAAGGCGTCGGTTTGGATGTGCCGGGTTCTTTGACAAGCACATGGTCGTGAAACATCTGCACCCGTTTGCTGCCCATCAGATCACCCGCCACATCGGCTGCGGGTGAGTTCTGAATGACCTCGGCGAATTCTGGAATGCGCTCCCAATTGCAGTAGTCATCAAAAAAACGACCGGCTTCGCCTTCTTTCAGGTTTTCCGCGGCATAGGGGCCGGGTGCCTCCATGTTGCGGGCGACTCCGTCACGCAGTTGTTCCACATGGTCGCGAAACAGCCCTTTGACCAAAACAACGCCATCGCGCTGATAGTCGTCGATATGCTGCTGCGTCAGTAAAGGATGGGTCATGGTGATTACTCCGAGTCACGTCGTTTTGAGCATTGCGCGGCAAAGGCGCGGATGTCCATCAGGATGCTCAGAACGGTGGTCATAGAGGTTCGGGCATTCCCGGCGCTTGGCGCGTTTTCTATGTTGATTTCGAATTTGCAGACTGGCGATGTGACGCTGTAGCGATGCGTGTTGCCCGTCGCCTCGGGATCGGCGATCAGTTCCACTTGTAGCCTATCAAATCCTGCCCCGGCCAAGGCCAATGCGGCTACAACATTCGCGTTTTTGGGAAAGGCCAGCGTCGCTTCCCGGCCTGTTCCTTGAAAGAAGACATGGGGCTGACGCAGGTCTTTCATTGAGACGGATTCTTCTGCGCGCGATCCTGCCCAGGCCTTGGGCGGTTTGATCCCCTGATACGTCACATCTACAGGGCCATCCGCCGAGCAGGCGCGCAGCAGATCCAACCCACCGATTGCACCGGACGGAAAAATCAACTGTGTGCCAGCGTTGTCTGCCGCTGACTGCAAAGCCGACAACAATTCTTGGTCGGCAAGAGCACCCTGTGAAGCCAGCATGAGTGCCGTGCCGGATTGAAGGACGTCAACTGCATAGGTCTGAACAGCGGAATGGCCTGCGCATTCAACGACCACATCCGGCTGGGCTGCAAGCAAAGCATCCAATGATTGGACCTGAGCAAGCCCTCGCGGCGCTTCAGGTATTGGAGAACGCGTCAGGGCCGTAACAGTGTTGAATGGATCTTCCACGAGTCGTTTGTGCAGTTCTCGGCCTATGCTGCCAAATCCGATCAATCCGATGTGCATCTGCGCGCCTATTTTTTCCGGGCTTCACGAACCCATGCCACGATATACTGCCGCGCTTCATCGTCCATCTGAATTGCGTTTGGTGGTGGCATCGCGTGACTGATTCCCGCTTGCAGATAGATCTGCTCGGCGTGGCGGGCCACATCACCGGGGGTTTCCAGATAGACCCCTTTGGGCGCCCAGTGCATGTTGCCCCAGACAGGTTCACGTGCGTGGCACATAGAGCAATTGCCGACAACCGTGTCATAGGCATCCTGAAAGCCTGCGGCTGACGCATAGGTCTGTTCGTAGGGTGTCAGCTCACGCGCTGCGGCCTGATCATAATCCTCTGTGCCAGAAGCGGTCGAAAGCCAGGCGATCACCAGCATCAGCAGAACCGTCACGCCCCATGTCCAATGTGGACCGGATCCCGTTTTGTGCATCGTGTTGAAGTAATGCCTGATCGTGACGCCGGTTAGGAAAATCAAACTGGCGATGATCCACGCATGTTGCGTCGCAAAGGCCAGCGGATAGTGGTTCGACAACATCAGAAATACGACAGGCAATGTCAGATAGTTGTTGTGGGTCGAACGCACCTTGGCGATTTTCCCGTATTTCGCGTCTGGGGTCCGGCCTGCTTTGAGGTCTGCCACCACAATGCGCTGGTTTGGCATGATCTGGAAAAACACGTTTGCCGTCATGATTGTTGCCGTGAACGCGCCCAGATGCAGCAGTGCTGCGCGACCCGTAAAGATCTGGTTGTAGCCCCAAGACATGATGACAAGGATCACGAAGAGCAAAAGCATCAGGATCGTCGGGTGATCGCTCAGCGATGATTTGCACATGGCATCATAAAGCAGCCAACCGATGGTCAGTGATCCGCCAGAGATCAAAATGCCCTGCCACAGCGCGAGATCTGCTTTGGTCGGGTCGATCAGATATAGCTCGCCCCCGACCCAATAGATGATCATCAAAAGCGCCGCGCCGGAAAGCCAAGTGCTGTAGCTTTGCCATTTATGCCAGGTCAGATGCTCGGGCATACGGGCCGGTGCGACCATGTATTTGACGGTGTGATAAAAACCGCCGCCGTGCACTTCCCATTCTTCGCCGTGCGCGCCTTCGGGTAGCGCATCGTTTGGCTTTAGCATCAGGTCCAGAGCAATGAAGTAAAACGATGCGCCGATCCAAGCCATCGCAGTGACGACGTGCAACCAGCGAACGGAAAAGGCGATCCATTCCCACAAGATGGCCAGATCGTACATGGCGGGTCTCCCAAAATTTGAATGCTGATGCACACTATGCGCGTGAGGTTTGTTCTAGTATTGCTTGTAAAGATCAAGCAGCATCAAAAAAAACCGAATAATGTCCTATCTCGATAATATCCGCACGTTTGTTCGTGTCTATGAATTGGGCAGTATGTCTGCAGCCGGTCGAGATTTGCGCATTTCACCGGCCGTCACGTCTTCGCGGATATCACAGCTGGAAGAGCATCTGGGTGTCCGATTGTTCCAACGCACCACCCGTAGTCTGACGCCGACAGAGCAAGGACAATCGTTCTATCGTGGGGCAACTGATATCCTTGAGGCGGTCGAAAGCGCCGAAGCGCAGATCGTCAACATCACTGAGAACCTGCGCGGCTCGTTATTCGTTGCGGCCCCGTTGGGTGTCGGGCGTCGGTTGATCGCGCCGCAGGTGCCGGCGTTTCGGGCGCTCTATCCGGATATTGCGGTTCGATTGCGTCTGACCGACAGAAAGGTTGATTTGACGACCGAGGGGCTGGATCTGGCGTTCTTTCTTGGCAAGCCAGAAGACAGCAATCTGCGCATCCGGAAAATTGCAGATGTACAGCGGGTTTTGTGTGCGTCGCCAGACTACATCGCGCGGCGTGGCATGCCCCGTGACGGTGCTGATCTGATCGCCCAAAAGCATGAATGCTTGAACTTGCGGTTTCCTGGGGCAACAGAATTCCAGTGGCTGCTCACGACCCCTGACGGCCCCAAACGGTTCCGTGTCTCGGGCCACTACGAATCTGATGACGGGGATGTTTTGACGGATTGGGCGCTGGCGGGGCAGGGTGTCGCGATGAAGCCTGTTTTCGAGATCGCCGATCACCTCAGCGCTGGTCGTCTGGTGCCGGTGGCCGAACAAACGCCGCCCGAACCCATCCAAATGGCCTGCCTTTTCACACACCGCCGCATGCAGGATCCCAAGACTCGTCTTTTTATGGAATTTGTCATCGACCGGATCGAAAAGGCAGTCGCGATTCAGGGGTGAAACCGCACGAAGGGAGATCGAGACATGAGCCTATTCCGCCAGCTTCAAAAAAGGCAGGAAGACCAAAGGCCAATCCGCGTCGCCGTGATCGGTGCCGGAAAATTTGGCACCATGTTTCTTGCTCAGGCACTGCGTCTGCCCGGTGTGCATGTTGTCGGGATCGCCGATCTGAATGTTCAGGTGGCCAAGTCCAACCTTGCCTTGGCTGGTTGGCCGGATGAGCAGTACAGCGCCAGTTCCCTGAATGCCGCGATCCAATCCGGTCAGACCTATGTGGTCGACGATGCCAACTTGCTGATCGGTGCGCCGGTCGTGGATCTGGTTGTCGAATGCACGGGCAATCCGATTGTGGCTGTAGACCATGTGATGGCGGCCTTTCGTAACGGTAAGCCTGTTGTCAGCGCCACGGTCGAGGCTGATGCCCTGTGTGGCGCAGCGCTGGCGCAGACGGCCCGCGAGTATGGTGTCGTCTATTCGATGGCCTACGGCGATCAACCGGCATTGGTTTGCGAACTGGTTGATTGGGCGCGCACCTGCGGCTTTGAAGTCGCCGCCGCGGGCCGTGGGCACAAATGGAAACCGGAATACCGCTTTTCCACCCCTGAGACAGTTTGGGATCACTGGGGTCTGACACCAGAGCAGGCCGAGCGCGGGCGGCTGAATCCAAAGATGTTTAATTCGTTTCTGGACGGGACCAAACCCGCCATCGAGTCCGCCGCCATTGCCAATGCCTGTGGACTGGATGC
>JAHDIS010000109.1 GCA_020630695.1 Paracoccaceae bacterium
CTTGGCAGGCATCACGCGCGGCATAACCACACCCCGCATAGCCAATAGCGCCTCAACGTGCTCCTGCCCCTCACCATCGCCCCGGATTATCTGCTTTCGCAAGGCCAGTAGAGCCCCGTCTATGCTCTTGTTCAACATGGGGTGTTTATACCCGATGGGGATTCACTTTGCTTGGTGCGTTTGATACATAAGGCCGGATATTTTTGGCACAAAGAAACCAAGTATTAAGGTTAATGCTTCACCATAAGAGATGCGGAACAGGCGGGGACGCCGATGACCGCGCACGGAGAAGCCCAAGGCTTCCGGCCCGCGTTCGAGACATCGGCGCGGGCCTTGCTTGTTTCTTTGTGCCAAAAATATCCCGGGGGTGAGGCCGAAGGCCGAGGGGGCAGCGCCCCCTGTCAGACCCGGCTCAGGGCCAGAACTGCGTTCAGTCCGCCAAAGGCAAAAGCGTTGGACAAAACCACATCGACTTCGGCTTCACGCGCCACGTTGGGCACCACATCCAGCGCGCATTCCGGGTCCGGTTCTTCGTATCCGATTGTTGGCGCGATCACCCCGTCGCGCAACGCCATGATGCAGGCCAGCAATTCCACGGCGCCGGTTCCACCAATCAGATGCCCGTGCATGGATTTGGTCGAGGAAATCATCAGTGCGTCGGCGTGGTGACCAAATACATCCGCAACGGCTGCGCATTCGGTTTTGTCGTTGGCGGCCGTGCCTGTTCCGTGAGCATTGATATACCCCACGCGTTCCTTGGCAATTTTTCCGTCTTCCAGAGCGCCCTTGATGGCCCGCGCGGCACCTTGTTTGGATGGCATGACGATGTCAGCCGCATCCGAGGTCATGGCAAAACCAACCACTTCGCACAGTATTTCGGCGCCGCGGGCTTTCGCGTGTTCGTAGTCCTCGAAGACAAAGACTCCCGCTCCTTCGCCCTGCACCATACCGTTGCGCGTTGCAGAGAACGGACGGCAGGCGTCTTTGGACATGACCCGCAGCCCTTCCCATGCCTTGACCCCGCCAAAGCAGAGCATGGATTCCGATCCGCCCGTGATCATGGCCGTACACATGCCATGGCGAACCATTTGAAACGCCTGCCCCATCGCATGGTTGGATGAAGCGCAGGCTGTTGCGACTGTAAACGAAGGGCCGCGCAGATTGAATTCCATGCTGACATGGCTGGCGGCTGCATTGTTCATGAGTTTGGGCACAACGAAGGGGTGGACCCGGTTTTTGCCTTCTTCGTAGACGGCGCGGTAGTTGTCATCCTGCGTTGTCAAACCGCCACCGGAGGTGCCCAGCACGACCCCGGATCGATTTGCCAGATCCCCGGCAAACGTCAGCCCTGAGGCAGCCATGGCCTGCCGGGCTGCGATCAGGGTGAACTGCGTAAAGCGGTCATAGAGCGCCAGTTGCTGCCGATTGAACGCAGCCTCAGGGTCATAGTCGTGGATCTGGCCGCCGATCTTGATCGCCAGTCTGTCCACGTCGCGAAAATCCAGCGGGCCGATACCGCAATGCCCTTCGCGCATGGCATGCAGCGTCGCTGGCACCGAAGCGCCCAGGGGGTTGATCGTCCCCGCCCCCGTGATGACAACGCGTCTCACGCCTTTTGCTCGTCAATCAGCTTTTGAACACCATCGATGATCTTGGCGACCGACGAGATGTCAAAATCCGATTCTCCGGGATTGTTCGCATTGAATGGAACGGAGATGTCGAAAGCTTCTTCGATCGCAAAGATCGACTCGACCAGCCCGAGGCTGTCGATTCCGAGATCTTCGGGTGTGCTGGTCAGGCTAATGTCAGAAGGTTCGAGCAAAGCCTGTTCCGCGACGATCTCGATTACCTTGTCCGATACGTTCATCTGTGGCCCGTAGGTTCCGTGTCCGTTGGCGCTGATTTAGTCATTCCCGTTCAACTTGGAAACCGCTTTCTTCAACGCCGCTACGTCGCGGAACAAACGGGGCAGCCGCCGCAGACCTTTGTAGCTCTCGACGTGGTTGTCCATTTTCATGGCAGGATAACCCAGCATGACCCGCCCTGCGGGCACATTGGACAGCACCACCGAAGCGCCACCCAGGATGGCACGATCCCCGACAACGAGGTTGTCAGAGACCCCCGATTGACCGCCGAGAACCACGTTGTTTCCGATCCGCGTGGAACCAGCAACACCCACCTGTGCGCAAATCAGGCAATCATTGCCGATCACGACATTATGGCCAATCTGAACAAGGTTGTCGAACTTGCAGCCATGGCCCACCTGAGTGTCCCGCACGGTGCCGCGATCGATGCAGCTGCCCGCACCCAGCTCAACGTCGTCGCCGATCCGAACCCCGCCAAGCGAATGAATACGAGCCCAGGATTGCGCGGTTTCTTCATCCGTGCCTTCGTCACCCAGTGAAGCGCGGGCCTTTTCAACGGCAGACGGTTCAGGCGTGACAAAGGAAAAACCATCCGCGCCTACGACAGCGCCGGGCTGAGCAATGAAGCGTTGACCGATGCGCACCCCTGCGCCAATTTTCACGCCGGCATGCAGGATCGACTGCGCGCCAATCTGTGCGTTCCACCCGATATGCACCTGCGGTCCGATCACGCAGCCGTCTGCGATCACGGCATTCGGACCAATAAACGTCAAGGGACCGATGCTGACATCTGAGCCGATCCGTGCGGTCGGATCGATAACCGCCGATGGGTGGATCTCTTTTGCATAGCCCTGCCCCTGATCCATCATGGCCGAAAGACCAGCCATGGCATAGCGCGGGCGCGTTGCAAGAATCGCACCCTTCAGGCCATGAGCCTGCCAGTCGGCCCCCGTCCACATCATGGCAGCCTGCGCCGAGCCATCTTTCAGGCCTTGTGCAAACTCCGGCTTCATCGCCAGTGCCAGATCATGCGATCCGGCCTGCGCGGGCTCTGCCACTGCCTCGATCAACAACGAGCCATCGCCCTGAACTTCCAGCCCGAGGCTGGCCGCGATCTCAGACAGCGTGTGTGGCATGTTTCCTCCCGCGATTGCGCTGCATCTTGTTACGGCGAACCGCGCAGCTGCGCAACGCCACCTGCCCTATGGGCGTTTCTTATCCAGTAAAGAGGGAAGAAAGTGGCGCGGTTGACGGGGCTCGAACCCGCGACCCCCGGCGTGACAGGCCG
>JAHDIS010000008.1:0-46232 GCA_020630695.1 Paracoccaceae bacterium
TTTTCACCCATCCGGCGGTCAATTTTGTACTTGGCAGACGTGCGTTTTGTCACGATCTGATCTCCTTCGTTTGTGTTTGCGAAGGGCGTTGTCCTTTCTCTGGATTTGGCCAGAGCGACAGGCATCCCCTTGCGAGGGCCACCAACACCAACAGCGCGCGCTTATACGGTGCTGGAACAGCGAGTCAAGCGCCAAACATCCGAGCCGCCGGATACAATGCCAATTTTTGGAAAAGCCGCGATTTAAGGGAAGCTTAAAGCCTTTGGCGTCCAGTGCTGGAACATTGCAAAGCAAAGGATAGTGTCATGCCATCAAACAAAGCTGATATTTCATCTGATATGCGCAATCCTTTGATGAACGCAGTTGCCAAGCGGGACGCAAACACCCTCTCAATGGTTAAACGTGCGATCGAGCATCGGCAGGTGATGCTGGCTTTCCAGCCCGTCGTGCAGGCACAGGCACAAACTCATGTCGCTTTTTATGAGGGTTTGATCCGTGTCCTTGATGAAACCGGGCGCATTATCCCGGCGAAAGACTTCATCGAAACCGTGGAAGAAACGGAATACGGTCGCAAGCTGGATTGCATCGCGTTGGAAAAAGGACTGAACGAACTGGCAAGGGTTCCGGATCTACGGCTATCGATCAACATGTCCGCCCGATCGATCGGTTACAAAAAATGGACCCGCATTCTGAACCGGCGCCTGCAAACCGATGCCACTCTTGGCGAACGCCTGATACTTGAGATCACGGAAACATCAGCCATGACGGTTCCGGAACTGGTTTGCACATTCATTGAAGACGTGCGCGCCAAGGGCGTGTCCTTCGCCATTGATGATTTTGGCGCAGGTTATACTGCGCTGCGGCACTTCAAGGAGTTCAGCTTCGACATCCTCAAGATCGACGGAAGCTTTATTACCGACATCGCTCAGGATCCCGACAATCAGGTTTTGGTCCGTGCAATGGCCAGCATCGCGGAGCAGTTCGACATGTTCACTGTCGCAGAAAAGGTCGAGCGCGCAGAAGATGCCGCATGTCTTGCTTCCATGGGAATAGACTGTTTGCAGGGCTTTTATTTCGCCGCGCCGACCGTTCAGCCCCATTGGCGCATGTCCCAAGACAAACGGCGCGCCTGAGCAATCTGGCTCCACGCACCTCCGTCACATCAGCCCATCCCCCCGACCTATCCCTCTGAGACACCCTGTCCTGTGTTCGCCTTTTAGGTGATAAGGTAAATGCTGCAGTGTAGCGAAGCCCAGATTCGAATCTGGGCCAATTACCGTATGCTCCGCATACCTGTCATGACCGGAGGAAGACCCATGACCAATGTCGTAATCGCAAGCGCCGCGCGTACCGCGGTTGGCAGTTTTG
This sequence comes from Paracoccaceae bacterium, assembly GCA_020630695.1. GTDB lineage: Bacteria > Pseudomonadota > Alphaproteobacteria > Rhodobacterales > Rhodobacteraceae > Thalassococcus_A > Thalassococcus_A lentus. Next base: position 1,369 of record JAHDIS010000008.1, read on the forward strand.
GGGGGTCCTTCGCGAATACCCCCGCCCATGACCTCGGCTCAGCCGTTCTCGAGGCGCTGGTAGAGCGTGCCGGTGTAGACAAAAACGAAGTCTCTGAAACGATCCTCGGACAGGTTTTGACCGCAGCTCAGGGCCAAAACCCTGCGCGCCAGGCTCATATCAATGCGGGCCTTCCACAAGAAGCGTCGGCCTGGGGCATCAACCAGGTATGTGGCTCCGGTTTGCGTGCCGTTGCATTGGGTGCACAGCACATCCAGCTGGGCGATGCAGATATCGTCTGCGCCGGTGGTCAGGAAAATATGACACTGTCACCCCATGCTGCCGCGCTGCGCGCTGGCCACAAAATGGGTGATCTGAAGTATATCGACACGATGATCCGTGACGGTCTTTGGGATGCATTCAACGGTTACCACATGGGCCAGACCGCCGAGAACGTTGCCGAGCAGTGGCAGATCTCGCGCGACATGCAGGACGAATTCGCACTTGGCTCGCAAAACAAGGCCGAAGCTGCACAAAAAGCTGGCAAGTTCGACGACGAAGTGATCCCGTTCACGATCAAAACCCGCAAGGGCGACATCGTCGTGGACAAGGATGAATACATCCGTCACGGCGCAACCATCGAAGCGATGCAGAAAATGCGCCCCGCCTTTATCAAGGACGGCACCGTTACTGCGGCGAATGCCTCGGGTCTCAACGACGGCGCAGCGGGCACGCTGCTGATGTCTGCCGACAATGCCGAAAAGCGCGGCATCGAGCCACTGGCGCGCATCGTCTCCTATGCCACAGCGGGTCTTGATCCGTCGGTCATGGGCGTTGGCCCGATCTATGCATCCCGCAAAGCGCTGGAAAAAGCCGGCTGGAAAGCGGAAGATCTGGATCTTGTCGAAGCAAACGAAGCCTTTGCCGCTCAGGCCTGTGCCGTGAACAAGGACATGGGCTGGGACCCGGCAATCGTGAATGTGAACGGCGGCGCGATCGCGATCGGTCACCCGATCGGCGCTTCTGGCTGCCGTGTTCTGAATACGCTGCTGTTCGAGATGAAGCGTCGCGGTGCCAAAAAGGGTCTCGCCACACTGTGCATCGGCGGCGGCATGGGCGTCGCAATGTGCATCGAGCGCGCCTAATTATCTCGCATCCGCAGCGCAATAATATTGCGCTGCGGTTTTCATGCGTGTAACAAGATTGCAAAGCAAATTCCTTGAAGGAGAAGACAATGGGACGTGTTGCACTCGTCACTGGCGGCAGCCGCGGTATTGGTGAAGCCATTTCCAAACGCCTCAAAGCGGAAGGCTACGAAGTTGCGGCGACCTACGCCGGCAACGACGAAAAGGCCGCCGCCTTCACCGAGGCCACCGGCATCAAGACATACAAATGGAATGTCGCAGACTACGAAGCCTCTGCCGCAGGCATCGCTCAGGTCGAAGCAGACCTTGGCCCGATCGACGTTGTCGTGGCAAACGCTGGCATCACGCGCGATGCGCCATTCCACAAAATGACCCCTGAGCAGTGGAAAGACGTGATCGACACGAACCTGACGGGCGTATTCAACACGGTCCACCCCGTTTGGCCCGGCATGCGCGAGCGCAAATTCGGCCGTGTGATCGTCATTTCCTCGATCAACGGTCAGAAGGGCCAGTTTGCTCAGGTGAACTATGCCGCCACCAAAGCCGGTGATCTGGGCATCGTCAAATCCCTGGCTCAGGAAGGTGCGCGCGCCGGTATCACGGCCAACGCCATCTGCCCCGGCTACATCGCAACCGAAATGGTTATGGCGATCCCTGAAAAGGTACGCGACAGCATCGTAGCGGGTATCCCCGCCGGTCGCCTGGGCGAGCCTGATGAAATCGCGCGTTGCGTGGCTTTCCTCGCCTCTGATGACGCTGGCTTCATCAACGGATCGACCATTTCGGCGAACGGCGCACAGTTCTTCGTCTGATCGAAGCCCGATAAAGACACCGCAAAACCCCGGCCACGGCTGGGGTTTTCGCATTTTTGCACAATGGCCGCGCGCTGACAGCAATTTCGCGCAGACCCAATCTGTCCTATCTCCTGCTCAAGCGAAACAGGAGACACGGTCATGCTCGATCAAATCAACGGATTGCACCACGTAACGTCGCTGGCCAGCGGCGCAAGCACCAACAACGCATTCTTTACCGGTGATCTCGGCCTGCGGCGGGTTAAAAAGACTGTCAATTTCGACGCACCGGACGTCTACCACCTATACTATGGGGATGCGGTCGGCAGCCCCGGCACCGTGATGACCTACTTTCCATTTCCGGGTGCCCGCCGTGGCCGTTCCGGCGCAGGCGAAGTCGCGACGACCGCGTTCAGCGTCCCACTCGGCGCATTGGACTACTGGCAAAAACGATTTTCAGATCGCGGCATTCCCGGTCTGGACCGCACCGCTCGTCTGGGCGAAGACCGTTTGATGTTCCGTGGACCAGACGGAGATGGCTTTGCTCTGGTTGAAACCGAAGACGCCCGCGCCCCGTGGCTGTCGGATGGGATTCCCGAAGACGTGGCAATCCGTGGCTTTCACTCTGCCGACATGCGCCTGGATTCGCGCGGGGCCGCTGCCAGTGCGGAATTGCTCAAATTCATGGGATATGAACAAGACGAGAGCCAAGGGAACGTCACACGCTATCGGGTCCCCAACGGCAATCAGGCGCAGGTGATCGACATTACGCAGGTTGATGCGCCCTTTGCGGATCAAGGTGCAGGTTCGGTCCATCACATCGCGTTTTCCGTCGACAATCGTGACAAGCAGCTCGAGGTACGTAAGGCTCTGATGGACACTGGGTATCAAGTAACGCCCGTCATCGACCGGGATTATTTTTGGGCCATCTATTTCCGCACGCCGGGTGGCGTGTTGTTCGAAATCGCAACGGACGAACCGGGCTTCAATCGCGACGAAGACACTGCACATCTGGGCGAGGCTCTGAAATTGCCAAGCCAGCACGAACACCTGCGCAGCAAACTGGAACGTATGTTGGAACCCATCGATGGCTGACTACGTCTTTGCCGAAACCAAGGGCAAAGCCGGCGCGCCCTTGGTCTTCACATTCCACGGCACCGGCGGCAGTGAACGGCAATTCCATGACTTCCCAAGGCAGTTTCAACCCGACGCGCATGTGATTTCGCCACGAGGGGACGTATCTGAAAACGGCGCATTGCGGTTTTTCAAACGGCGGGCCGAAGGCCTGTACGACATGGACGACCTTGCCCTGCGTACCGAAGCCATGGCCGCCTTCGTCACACATCACGCCAAGGCCACGGGCGCAACACGTGTCATCGGCCTCGGCTATTCAAATGGGGCTAATATTCTGGCGTCCACGGCCATGCATTTGCCTGAACTCTTCACAGACCTTGCGCTGTTACACCCGTTGATCCCATGGCAACCACAGCCACGACCACAACTGTCCAGCACCAGAGTGTTGGTTTCAGCCGGTGAAAGAGATCCAATCTGTCCACCCCCGATGACGCAAGGATTCGTGGACTGGCTGGACGGGCAAGGCGCGGACCTGTCCGTGCATTGGCACCCCGGCGGCCACGAAATATCGCAATCCGAATACTCTGGCACGATTTCTGAGCGCCTGATCTTTCAAAAAAGAAAACGCCCCCGGAGCCTTTCGGTTCGGGGACGTTTCATGTGCGCCAGACCGTCGGGAGGAAACGATCCTCCTGCGGTCAGCGGCGGCGCGGGAACAGGGATGCCCAAAGATCGGCAAACGCATCGGCGCGGGCCTTGTGGGCAGCTTTGATTGCGAGGTGGTGGCGGTAATCTGTGGCAGATTCAAACATGTCATTTCCTTTTCGGTGCAAACTGGCGGGCGGTGTCGTTCCTAACTGCACTCAATATGATCTTTACTGAAACATTCTACAAACGAGACTTTTCAAGCATTCAGTTAAGTTATACTTACCTGATATGGCTGATCGACTTCCCCCTTTGACGGCGCTACGCGCTTTTGATGCCGCCGCGAAACACATGTCCTTTGCCAAAGCGGCCGAAGAACTGAACGTGACTCCCGCCGCTTTGTCCTTTCAGATCAAGAACCTCGAAGAGCATCTGGGCGAACCCTTGTTCCACCGGCTCAACCGCGCTGTCAGCCTGACCGAAGCGGGGCGCACATTGGCACCGGGCTGCGCGCAGGGTTTTGAGTCGCTTGCCGACGCGTGGCACGCAACGCAACGTCTGCAAGAGGCACAAACACTCACAGTGACTGCGGGTCCAGCCTTTACGGCCAAATGGCTCGCGCCGAGGATCTATGATTTCGCGCATGCACATCCCGAGATCGAGCTGCGCTTTACCGCCAGTCTCAAGCTCATCGATATTCGGCGTGAAAATATCGATGTTGCCATTCGATATGGATATGGACCCGACACGGGGCTGTACTCTGAACCATTGCACTATGAATGGGTGTGCCCGGTCATGGCCCCTGCCTTGGCCGAGCAGTTTGATACCCCCCAAGCCATGGCGGAAAAGGCACCGCTTATTTTTGACGAGTCCATTGATTTTCTGCGCCCCAAAGTCGATTGGGCCGCTTGGTTCGATTGCATGGGTGTCGAATATAAGCCCCGCCAAGGCGCTCATTTTTCGCAAGCCGACCACGCGATTGACGCCGCCTTGTCCGGGGTGGGCGTGGTACTGGGACGTCGAGCACTTGTTGTGAAGGATATCGCGGACGGCAGGCTCGTCGCGCCATTCCGCGTAGCCCTGAATACCCAAGCGCGGTTTCGGTTCATTTGTTCAGAGGGGGACGAGACGCGACCACATATCAAAGCGTTTCGCGACTATATCTGGCAAGAAGCCGAAAAGACCACGTGGATCACCGACTCAATGCGCATTCTGGAGGTGGGCGACAAGGCCTAAGCGGCCAACCGCCAACCCCGAGTGCTCATCCGCCGCCTCGGGCGGTTCAAAACTGGCTAGTGAGCCGGCTGCGTCTCAATACGTGAGATTTCCTCTTTCAGTCGCAGCTTCTGTTTTTTCAGTTCAGCAATTTGCAGACCATCTACACCTGGCGCGCGATGCGCCTCTTCAACAGCGTGTTCAAGCGATTCATGTTTCCTCTTCAGTTCCTGCAGGTGCGAACTCAAGCTCATTTCATGCTCCTTCTGTCGGGTTAGATCTATAGTGCACCACAGGTTGCGTCATAAGTCACGCCGCGCGTGCAGCATTACGCATCAGTTTTATGACAAATCCCAAAAAAGCAGCGTGGCTAGTCGGGAAACGGCAAGGCAGCACCGTCTCGCAAAACCGAACGAATGAGAGCCACATAGTTTTCCGCGTCCTGTTCATGGCGCGCGCCTGCGTGCAAAACCTGCGATGGATGAAACCGAAATGGCGTCTTTCCACCTTTGCGTCCACGTAGCAGAACCAGCCGTGGCGCACGCCCCTGCCGCGGCACCAAGGGCCACAGCTCGATAGAACCGAGTCCATCCTGAAAGGCGGCTAAAAGTTCGGGCAATCGTTCAGCACGCTGGATGAACGTCACTGACCCACCGGGTTTCGATCGACGCGCGGCCAATGCCACCCAGTCCGACAGCGACGTTTCACCGGCTAGCGCCACTTCACGCCCGCCATCCTGCGCCGCCTTGCGCATCTCGGCCTGAAAGTATGGCGGATTGGCAAAAACGTGGTCAAAGCTGATTTGTCGCAGCTCTTGTGGAATGTCCCGCAGATCGGACTGCCACACGCGGTGCTGCATGCCATTCTCAACCAGATTTCTAACCGCCAGATCAGCATAGCCGGCCTGCACCTCAAGCCCGTGCAACTCCAGCCCCGGCACACGGGAACCCAGACAACACAGGCCCGGCGCAGCGCCGCAACCCAGCTCCAGCACGCGGTTACCAGCCTTTGCTGGTATGGTTGCGGCCAAAAGCACAGGATCAACGCCCGCCCGATAGCCGGACAATGGCTGCAAGAGTCGAACACGCCCGCCCAGAAACTCGTCGACACTCAGATCAGCGTCAGCGAAAGGTTCAGTCCTCAAAACGAACCCCATTTTCCCGCAACACCCGGCGGGCATCATCAATCATGTCTGCACGGACCATCAGGCGCCTCGGGAAAATTCCGATACCACCTTCGAGGACGCTCATGTTTACGTCCAATTCAAAGCTGTCTATACCCTGCTCGGCAAGCAGCGTTTGTGCGAACGGGATCAGGGTGATGTCGGTTGTGCGCAAAAGCTCTTCCATGGAGTGGATGTAAGGACAAGGCACGGCAAATGTCGAGCCTTGCACAGGAGTTTGATGAGCTTGGACGAGGCAATCACAAAGCCGCATGAACGTCTTGCATCGCTGCTTGAAAGCGACATGGGCAAGGTCAACGCTCTGATCCGTGATCGGATGGCGTCAAAACATGCGCCGCGCATCCCCGAAGTGACCGCCCATCTGGTCGATGCGGGTGGCAAGCGGCTGCGCCCATTGCTGACCCTCGCCGCTGCCAAGCTCTGCGGATACGACGGCCCCTACCATGTTCATCTGGCTGCAACGGTCGAATTCATTCATACCGCCACGCTGCTGCATGATGATGTAGTCGATGAGAGTGCCAAACGTCGCGGCCGTCCAACCGCAAATCTGTTGTGGGACAACAAGTCATCGGTTCTGGTCGGCGACTACCTGTTTGCGCGGTCGTTCCAGCTGATGACCGAAACCGGAAGTCTGGTAGTGCTGCGTATTTTGTCGGATGCCGCCGCCACCATTGCCGAAGGCGAAGTATTGCAGATGACTGCCGCACAGGATCTGGCGACGACCGAAGATATCTATTTGCAAGTTGTCCGCGGCAAGACAGCTGCGCTGTTCTCAGCAGCCACTCAAGTCGGCGGTGTGATTGCCGACAGACCGGAGAACGAAGTTCAGGCATTGTTTGATTACGGCGACGCCTTGGGCATCTCGTTCCAGATTGTCGACGACTTGCTGGACTACTGGGGCAGCGAATCCACCGGCAAAAACATCGGTGATGATTTCAGAGAGCGAAAGCTGACCTTGCCGCTGATCAAGGCGATCGCTGCCGCAGACGAAGAAGAGCGTGCCTTCTGGTCGCGGGTCATCGAAAAGGGTGATCAGCGGGACGGTGATCTCGAACATGCGGTTTTGTTGCTGAACAAGCATGACGCGCTGGAGGCAACGCGCCGCGATGCGCTGGAATGGTCTGCAAAAGCCAAAACAGCCATGCAGTCGCTGCCCGCGTCGGATTTGCGTGATCTGCTGATCGATTTGTCGGACTATGTGGTTGCGCGGGTTTCGTGACCTAAGCCAAACGGACCGCCTGAACCCACCAATCAGGATGATCGCGCGCGACATCCCGGGCGACCAGATCTGCAAGACCATCGTTTTCAAACAGCGCGAAACACGTCGCTCCTGATCCGGACATCCGCACAACGCGCGCACCGCGTCCAGACAAGGTGTGCAAAACATCTGAAATGACCGGGGCCACTTTGCGGGCCGGTTCTTCCAGATCGTTTCGCTGGTTCTCAAGCCATGACCAAAGCTGTGCCGGAAACTCCGGGGCAGGCATTTCGGTCATCGGTGCGTTTGACTTGCTCTGAAGCGCTTTGAAGACAGAGGGGGTCGGCACATCGACCCCGGGGTTGACCAAAACCGCGGCCATCGGGATCAGGTTCACCTTGTTCACCACGTCCCCGATCCCCTGCATCCGCGCAGCAGTGGCTATTCGGCAGACTGGCGTGTCGGCCCCCAAAGCCAGCGCATCGCCCTCGTAGGGGCGTTGAAACAGCGTCTCCATTGCACGCAGAACGGCTGCTGCGTCTGAAGACCCCCCGCCGATCCCAGCGGGGTGCGGCAACCGTTTATCAAGGGTGATTGCAACGGGTTCGCCGAACAACTCGGCAGCGCGCCAGCACAGGTTGCTATTGTCTTCGGGAACACCTTTGGCAAAGGGCCCGAGGACCTTCAGCGAAAGCACGTTCGCCGTTTCAACACTCAAATGATCTCCGAAATTCGCAAAGGCGACGAGACTGTCGAGCAAATGATATCCGTCCGGCCGCTGGCCTGTCACATGCAACGTCAGGTTCACCTTTGCCGGGGCAAAGACCTCAATCTGCGGCATTGGCCTCTCGCAACGGCGCGGCACCCTCTTCGGACAAAACCTGATCGAGACCGACTTCCAACTTGCGACGAATGCGTTCCGGATCAGCTTCTTCGGCGGCGTCTTCCCAATCCACAAACGATAGCGCGCGCTTCCATTGGAACTCTGCCTCAAGCGTACGGCCCACGGACCAATACACATCACCCAGATGGTCGTTAACAATCGGGTCGATCGGCATCAGTTCGGCCGCACGCTCCATATGCGGAACGGCCTCTTCGTAGCGGCCAAGCCGGTAGAGGACCCAGCCAAGACTATCGACGATATATCCGCTGTCCGGGCGCGCTGCGACGGCGCGTTCGATCATATCCAGCGCTTCGTCCAGCTTGATCTGTTTCTCAACCAGCGAATACCCGAGGTAGTTCAACACCTGCGGCTGGTCCGGGTTCAACTCGAGCGCGCTGCGGAAGTCGGCCTCGGCCTCTTCCCACATGTCCTGCCGTTCAAAGCTGATCGCCCGAGCGTAGTACAGGAACCACTGTCGTTCCGTGATTTCCTCATAAAGGCCCAGCGCTTCGGTATAACTGTCGACCGCCGCGCTATAGCGTTCCATCTGGCGCAGAAGGTCGGCCAGTGTCGAATGCACAACCGGCAAATCTCCGTGTGTTAGGGTCAAACCTTTCAGCACCTCTACTGCGGTTTCAAGGTTACCCTGTTTGCGCAGCGCTTCGGCGCGCCCCAGTTCTGCTGCATGGGCAGAGGTGCTGTCAGCTGGAACACGAGCATAAGCAGCCACAGCCAGATCGTATTGTTCCATCTTGTCCAGAAGATCCCCGGACAGAAGCGTTGCATCCACATGATCGGGCCGCAGATATTCCGCCAGACGGGAATAGATAAGCGTCAGGTCGTCATTGTCCTCGGCGGACAAGGCGCCGCCCAGCGAATAGAACACCTCGGCGATACCATCACGGGCAGATCGCACATGTGAAAACGACACACGTTCATCTGCTTCCAAAGACGCGCGCAGCTTGGTTAATCCCGGGTCGAGGTTTTTGCCGAATGCCGCATCGATCAACGCCAGTGCGTCTTCGTTGCGACCAAGCTGGCTGAGGATTTCGCTATGCGCCATGACCCCACGGCGCGTCATCGACATGCCGCCCATCGCGCCGCCTGTAAACAGTGCCTCGGCGCTCTCGAAGTCCCCAACCGAAGCAAGCGCCATAGCCTTGTGATAGGTCGCAAACGGGCCAAGACCTTGCTGTTTTGTCACCTCATCGAAATCGACAAGAGCAGAGGTCATATCCCCCTGCCCCAACTGGGCCCAGGCCTTGACCAGCCCATCAGCCAGTGGGCCGACACCACGTTTTTGCTCGATTGCATCCAGCACGGCGCTGTAATTTTCGGCCTTCGCATCCCTCGATACGGTCGACATCTGCGCAAGACTGCTTTCGTAGCCTTCCTGAGCAAGCTTGTCGGCAAGACCAGCGGCCCTTTCGACATCGCCAAGGGCCACATTGGCCAGAACGCCACGTTCCAACAATTGTGGATTAGTGGGGTCGAATTGAATGGCTCTGCCGTAGTGCCGGGCCGCCGCCTTGAAATCGCCGATAAACGAAGCCTGTCGTGCGGCGAGATAGTCGCCGGAAACGCCATTTGCAGCGGAAACCGCTGGTGTCAGCAGCGTTGCAGCCAAAAGGCTCGCGCGCAGCGTCTTTGCCCAAAATTGCACGATCGAGTTCTCCGTTCTTGCCCTGTCAGTACCAGAGCCTAGAGCGCATCCTGCCCCAAGGCAAACGGGCATTCCTGACTTGTTCGCGAGGTTTCGACGGCAAAGGGGCACAAAACGTCAAAAGCCGGGGCAATTCCCCGGCTTTTGCATAAACTGTTTTGAACGTTCCAACTTACATGTTGGGGTAGTTTGGTCCGTCACCACCCTGCGGAACCGTCCAGTTGATGTTCTGTGACGGATCTTTGATGTCGCAGGTTTTGCAATGAACGCAGTTCTGGAAGTTGATGACAAAACGCGGCGCTTTGCCCTCTTCTCGAACCACTTCATAAACGCCAGCCGGGCAGTAGCGTTGCGCGGGCTCGGCGTAGTCCGGAAGATTGGTTGCAATCGGAACGTCCGCATCCTTCAACTGCAAATGCGCTGGTTGGCTTTCCTCGTGGTTGGTAAAGCTGAAGCTGACGTTGGTCAGACGATCGAACGACAACTTGCCATCCGGCTTGGGGTAATCGATCGGCTGAAACTTGGCCGCCTTGCCGGTTGCATCGGCATCATTCTTGCCATGCTTGACCGTACCGAACAGCGAAAATCCGAGTGTATTGGTCCACATGTCCATGCCGCCCAGCATAAGGCTGGCAGTCAGACCGTACTTGGACCACAGAGGCTTGACGTTGCGGACCTTCTTGAGATCGCTCCCGATGGCACCGTTGCGCACTTCGTCTTCATAGGCGGTCAACTCGTCACTGGCGCGACCATCCTGAATGGCCTTGTATGCTGCCTCTGCCGCAGCCTTGCCCGACAACATGGCATTGTGGTTGCCCTTGATACGCGGAACGTTGACCATGCCAACGCTACACCCGAGCAGAGCCACACCCGGCGCAACCATTTTCGGCATCGACTGATAGCCACCTTCGGAAATCGCACGGGCGCCATAAGCCACGCGCTTACCGCCTTCCAAAAGCTCGGCCACCATCGGGTGATGCTTGAAGCGCTGGAATTCCATGTATGGGAACAGATGCGGGTTTTCGTAGTTCAGGTGAACAACGAAGCCGACGTACACTTGGTTGTTTTCTAGATGGTAGATGAACGAACCACCGCCAGCGTTGCTGCCCAGCGGCCAGCCCATGGTGTGTGTTACTCTGCCTTCCTTGTGCTTGGCCGGATCAATTTCCCAGATCTCTTTCATGCCAAGCCCGAATTTCTGAGGCTCTTTTCCGTCCGAAAGATCGAATTTTTCGATTACTTCCTTAGACAGCGATCCGCGTACACCTTCGGACAGGAAGACGTATTTGCCGTGCAGTTCCATGCCCGGCTCATAACCGTCACCCGGTGTTCCATCCGGATTTCTGCCAAACTCGCCGGCGACCACGCCCTTGATCGAACCGTCATCTGCATAAACCAACTCAGAGCATGCCATGCCCGGAAAGATCTCTACGCCAAGCGCTTCGGCCTGTTCAGCCATCCAGCGGCAAACATTGCCCATCGATACGATGTAGTTGCCGTGGTTGTTCATCAGGGGCGGCATCGGGAAGTTCGGGATGCGCAGCTTTCCGGCTTCTCCGAGCATATAGAAATTATCTTCGCGGACCGGTACGTTCAACGGCGCGCCTTTTTCTTTCCAGTCGGGGATCAGGGCGTCTAGGCCGCATGGATCCAGAACCGCGCCGGACAGGATATGCGCCCCGACTTCCGAACCTTTTTCCAACACAACAACCTGGCAATCCGCATCCAGTTGCTTGAGACGGATCGCAGCAGACAGACCTGCAGGGCCCGCGCCAACAATCACCACATCGTATTCCATCGACTCGCGTTCGATCTCAGCCATTTCGCTTCCTCCAGACGTCGCGCAATTTTGTTTCGTGACTTGGTAAGCCGCGGTGCAGCAACCGTCAATTGCGACACGGCGTTACAGGGACGGAAACCGACATCTACGTAACGAAAGATGCCTTTGCTTTGTGCGTCACCCAAACAATCCTGCAGCCCATGAATCCGCAAGGAATTGCCCACCATCACACGCGCCCCGTGCACCCGGCCAACGAACACTTGCAATTGAGGGGCCAATTGGGTCACTTAGCGGCCAGCCAACCGACAGGGCCGCATCGTAGGAACGCGCGGCATTTGCCAAAGCAGGGGCATGAAGCATGGAAAAGATCCTCATCACCCGCGCGGGCCACACCGCGCTGGAAGTCGAATTGAAAACGCTCAAGTCCAAAGAGCGCCCGGAAATTATTCAAGCCATCGCAGAAGCCCGGGAACTCGGTGACCTGAAGGAAAATGCGGAATACCATTCGGCGCGGGAAAAGCAGGGCTTCATCGAAGGACGGATTAAAGAGCTCGAAGGCGTTCTTGGCCTGACCGAGGTCATCGACCCCTCCACGCTTTCCGGCGCAGTCAAATTCGGCGCAACGGTGACTTTGGTCGACGAAGATACCGATGAAGAAAAGACCTGGCAGATTGTCGGCGAACACGAAGCCAGCGTCGAAAAAGGTTTGCTGAACATCAAATCGCCTATTGCCCGCGCCCTGATCGGCAAGGAAGAGGGCGACAGCGTCGAAGTCCGGACACCGGGCGGCGAAAAGAGCTACGAAATCCTGCAGATCGAATACAAATAGGCGCTTGTTGAATGGCCGATCAGAAACCAGCGCGCACCACGTTGCCCGGCGCCTATGACGGCGGCGCAAAGGGCGGGATAACGCCCATTGATGTGGTGGCAATGGTCACCTGTGCGCTTTGGCTCTTGCTGGCCGGTGGGTACTTTCTCTTTGGAGGCGGAAACAGCGACGGATCGCTGCGTTTCATCTTGATCCTGATGATCATCGTGTTTCCGGTTGCGCTGATCTGGGTTGCTGCAATGGCCGCGCGTTCGTCTTCGGTGATGCGCTCCGAGAGCGCGCGGCTTCAGGCAGCCATCGATGCGTTGCGGCAGGCCTACGTCAACCAAGCGCAACAAGGCCGCAGTGAGGCGCCGAACCCGGTTCTGGTCAAACGGCTGGATGAAATTGCTGCGGCTCAGAAAAACCTCGTCTCCAGCATCGCGCTGCTCAGTTCTGCACGGATCAGTGATACCGCGCAGGCCGCGCCGCCTGCCCCTGCTCCCTCCGGTTCCAACAACGCGGCCGGAGACGACCAGCCTGCCCTGTCACTGGGAACGCCAGCAGAAGCACTGCAACCGCCTTTGTCGACGACCGATTTCATTCGCGCCCTGCACTTTCCTGAAACAGCGGAAGACCAAGAAGGCTTTGCAGCGCTCAGACGCGCACTTCGGGATCGCAATGCGTCACAGCTGGTTCAGGCCGCACAGGACATCCTGACCTTGCTGAGTCAGGACGGAATTTACATGGACGATCTGCGTCCTGATCTGGCCCGCCCGGAACTCTGGCGCGCCTTTGCGCAAGGCATGCGCGGCCGTCCGGTCGCGCCCTTGGGCGGCATTCGTGATCGGTCTTCGCTTGCTTTGGCGGCGGGCCGCATGAAACAGGATCCAATCTTTCGCGATGCAGCGCATCATTTTCTGCGCCGTTTCGACAAAAGCTTTGCAGAATTCGAAAAAGCCGCAACCGACGCGGAAATCACCGATTTCGCCAGCACAAGAACGGCGCGCGCCTTCATGCTTCTGGGCCGTGTCGCGGGCACATTCGATTGATGCGCTAAAGGCCGAAGGACCCGTAAGGGATATACCGCACAGTGATGCCGGGTTCGATCTCAGCCGCGCCATCAGGCAATTCGACCAAACCTTCTGCCCAGCTTAGACCGGAAATACGCCCCGACCCTTCGGACTTGAACACTTCGGCCACACCGTTGCGCATGCGCGCACGCAGATATTCCCGGCGTCCGGGTTTTTTCTTTTTAGCGAAACCGGCGGGCACCTCGAAACCCTGAGGCTCGGACCAGCCCTCGCCCGACAGCAACCCCATGGCCGGGCGCGCAAAAACCAGCGTGCAAACCAATGCTGCGACCGGGTTGCCTGGCAAACCGAAGACAGGGACGCCATTCCAAAGCCCCAGCGCAAGCGGGCGGCCCGGTTTCAAAGCGATCCGCCATTGTTGCATGGCCCCCGCTTCGCGCAGCAAGGCAGAAACGTGATCTTCGTCGCCTGCAGATGCGCCACCTGACGTCAAAATGACATCCGCTGCACCTGCCGCGTCATTCAGCCGGTCGCGCAAGGCATCGCGATTGTCAGGCACCCGCCCCATATCAACGGGTTCAAACCCAAACCGTTCAATCATCGACAACAGCATGGGCCGGTTCGCGTCATAGATCTGCCCGGGCCCGGCAGGGTGTCCTGCCTCGATCACTTCGTCGCCCGTGGACAAAACCGCGACACGCAGCGGCGCGTAAACCGGCAACTCTGCAAAACCAACGGCAGCGCAAAGGGCCATATCTGCAGGCGTCAGTCTGCGACCAGCATCCAGAAACCTGTCACCCTCGGTGACGTCTTCGCCCGCCTTACGAGTGTTTGCGCCCGGCTTGACCGGGCCGCGGAACGCGACCTTTTCACCGTCTGTCGAGCAATCTTCGTCCAGAACAACCGTGTCCACGCCATCCGGCAAAGCAGCGCCAGTGAGAACGCGGGCCGCCATACCAGCGGGCACCGCCCTGTCCAGCGGCGCGCCTGCGGCGGCGCGCCCGGCGACCAAAGGCAAAAGCTGATCGCCATCCCCAGTTGAACCGGCGGCAAACCCATAACCATCAACAGCCGTATTGGCCTGTGGCGGGTTGGAACGCCGAGCCACGAGGTCTTGGGCCAGCACGCGGCCTGAGGCCTGCATCAACGGGACCGTTTCAACCGCGACGACGGCCCGCAAGTGTTCTTGCAGATGCGCCTTGGCCGCATCGACCGGTGTCCAGTCGACGCCGGGCGGCAAAGCAAAACAGTCGTTTTTTAGCGGCGGCGGCTTCAAAGACACGCGGCTTCCAGCTCCTCTTCAAACCCCAACCCGAGAATCCAGCCCTCTTGGGGTGCATCGACGCTCAGCATCGCAGAGAGACGCGCAGGATCAAGAGCGTGCAAAGCCTGCGCAACCACTTCGACCTGCACCGCATCCCGAATAGCCCCTGTTCGGGCCTGCCGCTCACGCACGGACTGCGCCAAAAGCGAGGGCCAAATTTCGACAAAAGCGACCGGGCGATCGAGGCTTTCAAACGGCCAGACTGCGATCTGTCCGGCAAAGCGTTTTCGGAGCCGGCTTAAAACCGGCAATCCCATGAGAACCTGACTGCCCACGGCCCCAGCGCCCCCCAATTGCCAGCAGGTGAATGTTCCCTTAGCCGCACGGTCCGCCTCACGTCGTTCGGTCATTCCATGACCTTGCCGCGTATCCTTGCGCGGCAAGCCCGGAACATCGCTTTGTGTAGCGTTGAACCAGAACGGTCCAATTCCAGGAAATCGCGCGTTGATCTGGCCAGCCAATGAGAACCGGTTATTGCCTTTGGGATGATCCTCGATGTGCGCGTCCAGCCATTCCCACAAAACAAGTGGATCGTCGGATCCTGTGACCTGTTGGGCAAAGCCCGCCGGATAGCCAAAGGGAAAGTCAAACCCGATCATCAGCCGCTGTCCTTCGGAAAGGCTATGCGCAATCAACTCACCGATGGCCGCCTCGGCCACTTGCCTGTTGCGGAGATAACGCGGCGCAGCGATCGGCCCATGGTCCGAGACAGCCATCCAGATCGCATCTTTTCTGGGGCGCGGCCCGGTGTCGTTTCCGCCTGACCAGTCAACCATCGCGAACCGGTCAAAACCGATCACAAACCGACCTCGGACAGGATAAAATCTGCAATGGATTTGGTATCGTTCAGGTCAAAGACCGGACGATCCAGATCCATCGGGGTATCGCTGGCCACAGCCTTGATGTGCGGATCACCGGGAGCGATCAACGGGTTGCCCGTCTCAGCGCGCCATGCTTCGACCTTTGGGTGCGTGTCGCGCTTGTAGCCTTCGATCAGTACCAGATCGACAGGGCTGAGACGCGCCAGCAAGTCCGACAAAGCGGGCTCGTCCGCACCACGCAATTCGGTCATCTGCGCGACCCGCGTGCGGGATGCCAAAATAACTTCGGACGCGCCTGCCACTCTGTGCCGGTGGCTGTCTTTGCCCGGATGATCAACGTCAAAGGTGTGATGCGCGTGTTTGACCGTACTGACGCTAAAACCACGGCCTGTGATTTCAGTCACGAGCCGTTCCATCAACCCAGTCTTGCCAGCATTCTTCCAGCCGGTGACGCCATAAACCCTCATAGCAGCTCCTCTGCCTGAACCAGATCGTCAGGTGTGTTTACGTTGAAGAATGGATCAAACCCTTCGGAAGGAAAGAGCGCTTCTCGACCGCCGTGTTTTTCCGTCCAAAGCACGACCTTTTTCAGACCTTCGCCCAGCGCCCTGCGCAGGTCATCTCGCAGTGCAACCGGCCACAGGCCAAAGGTGGGATGGCGGATCAATCCGCTGCGTGATTTGCTTTTGGTTTCTGCGTCGCCCTTTGTGGCCGCCAGCACCAAGGGGTGTGCCTGACCTTCTGACGCCAGCAATAGCCGCGGCACCAGATCGCAGGGAAAAAACGGTGTGTCCGCAGCTACGGTGACAATGGTATCAGCGTCTTGGCTGGCCGCCCAATCCATACCGGCCAGAACCCCGGCCAACGGGCCCGGAAAGTCCTGCAAACTGTCGGCGACAACCGGATGGCCGTAGTCAGCAAACCTGACCGGATCTCCGTTGGCGTTGATGGCGACATCTGCAACCTGCGGCTCCAGACGTTCCAGAACACGAGCCAAAAGGGTCTGACTGCCCAATGACAAAAGCCCCTTGTCGCCGCCACCCATCCGCGTGGCTTGCCCCCCGGCAAGGATGACCCCCAAAGGCTGGTTCATGAGGCCGCAACCCGCCACTCTTCTAGTGTTTGCGCAATTGCTTCGGCCGGGTCTTCTATTGCGTCATTCGGCACATAAAGCGCGATACCCGACAAAAAGATGTTCAAGCCTTGCTTGCCTGCCACCACTTTGTGAATGCCGGACCATTGCGTATGCCATCGCGCTCGCTCAGTGATCATCATGACCCCCTCACGATCAATACGCATTTCAACCATCCCTTGATTGAAGGGCGTTTTCAGAATGCTCTGGGCCATGAGCCGGATCAAACCGTTGTACCAATAGCGAAACATGCACAGGCCTAAAGCGGCTCCGATCAATGATGGCACCATAAAGTTCTTGATCCCTAAGCCGAGAAGGATGGAAAGAAAAACCATGAAGACAGCGCCGCCTCCAGCCATCAGCAATGCGGCGCCGCAGCTGACCAAAATGGTTGCCGCCTTGCGTCCGGCACTCATTTGCAATGCCTGACCGGCATTAATCATGGCCTCTTTCATAGGCTCGGCTTGATTGTGGAACCGGAAAATGAAGAAATCGGCTGCACTCATGCCGCACCCTTTCGTCCAGACTTTTTTGCCTCATCCGGCACGCTGTCAGGGTCAATGTCACGCACGAGGCGGTCGTCCCCGGACAGACAGACGAAGCGTTTGCCGCGCATACGGCCAATACAGGTCAGGCCAACCTGCCGGGCGATTTCCACGCCCCAAGCCGTAAAGCCCGATCGCGAGGCAAGAACGGGGATCCCCATCAGCGCTGTCTTGATCACCATCTCAGAGGTCAGTCGGCCGGTCGTGTAAAGGATCTTGTCATCTGCACTGACCCCGTGGCGCAGCATGTAACCAGCGATCTTGTCCACCGCGTTATGGCGGCCCACGTCCTCCATATAGACCAATGGGCGATCCTGATGGCAAAGGATCGACCCATGAATGGCACCGGCCTCCAGATACAGCGATGGAGTGGTGTTGATCTTGTGCGCAAGTGCATAAAGCCAAGATGCCTTGACCTCGGTTTGCGGCAGGACCAACCCTTCGAGGCCTTCCATCATATCCCCGAAAACCGTACCCACGGCGCAGCCGCTGGTCCGGGTCTTTTTCTGTAGCTTGTCCTCGTAAGAGGTTTCGATCGCGGTGCGCACGACGACGGTTTCCAGTTCCTCGTCATAGTCAACGCCCGTGATCTCTTCGTCATCACGCAGCATGCCCTGATTGCGCAAAAAACCCAAAGCCAGATATTCCGGGTAATCCCCGATGGTCATGGCTGTCACGATTTCCCGACTGTTCAGAAAAATCGTGAGCGGGCGTTCTTCGACCACGGAAGTGTCAATGGGCGCGCCGGTCTGATCCGTTCCCGTAACGGGACGGGTTAGTCCGCCCGCTGACGGGTTGGGGGCGATGATGTAGCCGTCTTTGTTGGATTGCATCCCGAGGCTCTTGTGTTAGGGCAATTTACGAAATGGCACGAGGCTCAAGTGATGGCGCAGCACAACGTGATGTCAAGCTTTTGGCGCGGCTTTCGCGATGCGTTGCCCTTTCTTTTGGTCCTGATCCCCTTTGCTCTTCTGTTTGGTGTTCTGGCCACTGAGGCTGGATTGAACATCTTTGAAACGCTGGCCTTTTCCATCGTCGTCATTGCTGGAGCAGCTCAGTTCACAGCGCTGCAACTGATGTCCGAAAACGCGCCCGCTGTCGTGGCGCTGGTCTCTGCGCTGGCCGTCAACATGCGCATGGCCATGTATTCTGCCTCCATGACGCCTTATCTGGGCAGCCTGCCACTTTGGAAACGTGCACTTGTGGCCTACGGACTGGTCGATCAGTCCTTTGCGCTGGCCAGCGCCAAATTCGAAGCCAGCCCGGAGATGCCGGTCAATCATCGGTTCTGGTATTTTCTGGGAACCGTCGTGCCGATCCTGCCGGGGTGGTACATCGGCACGCTGGTCGGGGCATTGGCCGGCGAAACAATCCCCAGTTCCATGGGGTTGGATTTTGCTCTGCCCATCGCCTTTGTCGCGTTGATTTCGCCAATGCTACGGACTCCGGCACACCGGGGTGCGGCACTCTCGGCGAGCCTGCTGGCGCTGGGCTTTGCCTGGCTGCCCTTCAACTTTGGCCTGATGGTCGGCGGCTTGGGCGGGATGATGGTTGGCGCTGAAATCGAGCGGAGAATGGGCCAATGATCCAGAACAGCGATCTTTGGTTTGTGATCATCGCATTGGGTGCAGGGTCATTTGCGATGCGCTTTGCCTTTCTTGGCCTGATCGGGGACCGGCCATTGCCTGAATGGCTGCTACGCCATTTGCGTTACACAGCCGTGGCGATCCTGCCTGCTTTGGTCGCCCCGCTGGTCGTCTGGCCCAGCGCAACAGGCGGCCAGACCGATCCACTGCGCTTGGCCGCAGCAGGCGCTGCGTTTCTTGTTGGATACTTTTTCAAGAGCCTGATCGGCGCCATGATCGCAGGTGCCGTTGTCCTGATCGCAGGTGGTCAGGTACTTGGCTGAACCCCGTTACTGACCTGCAGCCAGTTGCTGCTGATAGGCTGCAATTGCCACCGCTTTGTCGTCAGCATCCTCTTCGTAGAGGCGGCGTTCCTTGACGCCGGGAAGCGCGGCAAAACCATCAGCCAGCTGGTTCGGGAACCACGTTTGCGGCAGGCTTTCAAAGCCCGGAAGCTGACGCAGAATGCCCGAGGTTGTCACCGCACAGCGCGCTGATGCAACAGTGCCATTTGCCATCACAAGGCGCAGGGCCTGCTCGGCCACAGCCGCGGAAACCTCGATCCGCTGGATGCGAACGTGATAGGTTTCGCGTGCATGCGCGCGCTCATAGAAATCAGCGACCTGTGGTGTGACGCCGTAGAGCACATCACCGCGCTCCGGCATCGCGCTCAGACGGACCGAACCGGCCGGATCGAATATCACGCGTTGCGAGCCATTGATCATGATCGACGTATGCGCACCGGATCCGCTGCGGTTGTTGATCATTGTATAGAGCGTGATCGCCGGAGGGCCGGGATGTCGGTACGCGGCAGCTGCAACAGCCTCGGGCGAGGAATCACCCCCAACCGTGGAAACCTCGGCACAGGATGCCAAAACCAGCATCACAGCACCCAGCAGCCCAAAACGACCAATACCCATCACAACAAATCTCCGGCTAATCAAAATGCTTTATAAAAAGCGTTCAGGCGTTGAAAACCGCCATGAGGATAACCAGCGCCAGGATCACGTAAACCGTACGGATCGTGAACTTGATAAACCCGTCAAAGGTTTTTTCCTGAACTGAGATGTCCATGGTGCCGTGCTTGTGTTCAGCCATTTGCCAAATCCTTATCTTCATCGTTTGAGCCAGCAATTACAGCATTTGCCGACGGCTGTCACGCGGGCAAAACTGCGTAAATGTCGCGGTTCCTCAAATGTGATTGAGGCAGCCGCTAGCTGTTTTCCTTGCCCAAATCCGCGGCCAATCTGAAACCAATACGGCGCGGTTCTTCTTGTTCCACTTCCTTTGGCATCGCGCGCAGCACAACCGAAAGCTGGCTAACGTGCTGGATCAGCTGCATTCGGGCGCCTGACGGGTCGGTGCCATAAAAGGTAACGATGTCCGGATCAAAGTAGCCCAGCCCCTCAATTCTGAGAACACCGGCCTCTCCACCGGCAAAGCCCATGGCCACTTCATGTTCGTTGTCCAGCTGCTGCTCAAACGCCTGAAGATAAAGCACCAGCCGTTCATGCGCCCATTCTGCGGGGCTTTTCTGCGTCACTGGCTTTGACGTGACCGCCTCTGGCAAAGGGCCGTTCTGCGGCGCGCTTTCTTCGGTGTGCAGGTCAATTTTGCGCGGGAGCGCTTCGGCCTCGACGGCTTCGGCTGCGGTGGCGATGGCATCATCCATGGTCGGTACTCGTCATTTGGGCGCGCATAGTGTGCGTCGGTCAACGGACTTCTAGCGCGAATCCAAGCTGCCTGCGAAGGGGTGTTCACACGAATGTTCCCCGTAGCGATCAAGCCTCCGAGATCAAACAGCTTGCCAGAGCCATGCCCCGTCTTCGCGGCGTTCGCGTGTGGCGCGGCCTTCGTGCCAAAGATGAAGGCAATGCGCCATCGACTCGACCAGTGCCAAACCGTATTCGCCACTGCCAATCGAACGCTTGAACAGCGGCGCAAAGCAATCACCGGCCGTCCTTGGTTCTTTCAGATGCATGTGCAATCGATCCAGCGCCCCGTGATGGTTTTCGATCAGCTGCCGCAGACGCGCAGGCAGACCGGTGAACGGCAGTTTGTGGCCGCCCAAGACCAGATGACTGTTTTGCGCGATGGTCGCAAACCGCTCGCAGGCCTCTAGCCACTCAGCAACAGGGTCTGCTTCAGGCTCTGTTGCATAGACCCCAAGGTTGGAACTGATTGACGGCAGGATTTGATCTCCGGCCAAAACCAGATTGCAATCGTTCGACCACAGGGTTGCATGTTCAGGGGAATGGCCGTTGCCGATGTGGACCGTCCAGTTTCTACCTGCAGCCTGCACTGTGCTGCCTTGCTGAATTCGGGTAAATCCAAGGGGCATGGGGTATACACAATCGGCGAAGTTGAACGGACGCTCGGCCATGCGTTCGGCGAGAATATCCCGGTCCATGCCACAGCCTTTCCAATAGGCAATGGTTTCGGCAGTGGGGCGGTCTTGTGCATCCAGTTGCAACATCCGCGAGAACAACCACGCTGTGCGGGTGGTCACCAGCTCTGCCCCATGTTCAGACTGAAACCAGCCCGCATTGCCCACATGGTCCGGATGATGATGCGTGACGATGACACGACGCACCGGTCTGCCCCCCAGAGGCCCGTCGATGATATCCTGCCAAATTGACCGGCTCTTGCGGCTGGAAAATCCGGTATCAACCACGGTCCACCCGTCGCCATCGTCAAGCGCATAGACATTCACGTGGTCAAGTTTCATCGGCAATGGCAGCCGCATCCACAAGACACCTTCTGCGACCTCGATTGCTTTGCCCGGCTCAGGCGGGGCATCCCAAGGGTAGCGGATCGGGTCGAAACCAGCGTCCATCAGGCGGCCAAATCATCAGGCGACAGGGCCATCAGCGTTTCGGACCCAGCTTTGGCATGTGCGAACAAACCCATATGTTCCGGCAGAATTCGGGTGATGTAGAACCGTGCCAGACGTTCCGTTGCGCTGTCCGGTTCGGCCAACGCCGCGCGCAAATGGTAATAGCCCCCCAGAACCCGTGCAAATCCGCGCAGAAACGGCACCGCACCGGCAAAGCGATCCGTCATGTCCATGGACAGCAGTGTTTCCAGCGTCTCTCGAAGGGTTTCGCAGGCCTGCCACACTGGTTCGCCCAAATCCGGCGCTTTGCCACGCACAGATTCAGCAAAACCCTCGATCTCATCGACCAGCGCGAAAGCAGCTTCGCCACCGTCCATCAACTTGCGGCCGACCAGATCCATTGCCTGAATACCGTTGGTTCCCTCGTAGATCGGCGTCACGCGCACATCGCGCAGGAACTGTGCAGCGCCGGTTTCCTCGATAAAGCCCATACCGCCGTGTACCTGCACCCCGGCACTGGCCACATCAACGCCTGTGTCCGTTCCAAAGGCCTTGGTGATCGGGGTCAACAGGGCTGCCCGGGCCTTCCAATCGGCACTGCCAGTTGCCTTTGCCATGTCGATCGCAACGGCATTCGCCAACGCGATGGAACGGGCCACGAAAATATCAGCCTTCATCCCTGCCAGCATGCGCCGCACATCGGCATGTCCGATGATTGTCCCGGTTTCCGAACGCCCCTGTTTGCGATCCATGGCATAGGCCAATGCGTGCTGATAGGCGCCTTCGGCGACGCCAAGTCCCTGAACCCCGACACCCAGCCGTGCGTTGTTCATCATAGTAAACATGGCCGCCATGCCGCCGCCTTCCTCTCCGATCAGCCATCCTTTGGCTCCATCGTACTGCATCACACAGGTGGCGCTGCCATGCAGGCCCAATTTATGCTCGAGGCTGACGACCTTGAGACTGTTGGGCTGAGCGGGATTGCCATTGTCATCGGGAATAAGCTTGGGCACCAGGAACAGGCTGATCCCCTTCGTACCAGACGGTGCGCCGGGCAACCGGGCCAGCACGAGATGGCAAATGTTCGATGCGAAATCATTGTCGCCGCCACTGATGTAAATCTTCTGACCTGTGATTGCGTAGGTCCCGTCACCGTTTTCTTCAGCCTTGGTTGTCAGCGCGCCGACATCGCTACCGGCCTGCGGCTCGGTCAGGTTCATCGTCCCGCACCACTCGCCGGAAATCAGCTTGGGGATATACATCTCCTTGATGGCATCGCTGGCATGGTGCTCCAGCGCTTCAATCTGGCCTTGGCTCATCAAGGTGGTGAGGTTCAACGACACACACGCGCCTGAGATCATTTCATTCACAATCGTCGTCAGCGTAATCGGCAGATCCATTCCGCCGTATTGTTCTGGGGCAGAAATTGCGACCCAGCCACCTTCGGCAATCGCGTGATACCCTTCGGCAAAGCCCTTTGGCGTTCGAACAACGCCGTTTTCCAGCCGTGCCGGATCGAGATCACCGATCCGTTGCAACGGCGCGACCATTTCCTGCGCAACTTTTGCTGCCTCAGACAGGATGGCCTCAGCGGTTTCGAACCCGGCCTCCGCGTATTTCTGCGTATCGGCCACGGCCTCATAGCCGACAACATGCTTCAGCAACTGGCGATAGTCATCAAGCGGCGCGCGATAAGCCATGATAATCCTCTTGGGTTGGCAATGTGCCACGGCTTTAGTAGCTAGAGGCACCGGGACTTAGGGTAAAGCCTCCGACGTGGCCTTCAACTCAAACGCCGCGTCACGACTTCGCGTTGGGTGGCAAAGAGATAGCAATGAAAACTCTGACAACCAAGAAGCTGAACGCCGATTCTGCAGGGCTGGCTGAGGCCGCCGCGTTGCTGCATGACGGCGCATTGGTCGCCTTTCCGACCGAAACGGTCTACGGGCTGGGCGCCGATGCCAGCAACGACACGGCCGTTGCCCGTATATACGAAGCCAAGGGACGCCCGGAATTCAATCCGCTGATTGTGCACCTTGCTGATATCGAAAACGTCCAACAGCTGGTTGTCTGGTCACCCGAAGCGCAAGCGATCGCAGACGCGTTCTGGCCCGGACCTCTGACCTTGGTGCTGCCACTTCGCCCCGGCGCCAAAGTGTCCAAACTGGTCACGGCCGGCCTGGACACATTGGCAGTCAGAATTCCCGAAGCGCCGGTTGCGCGCGCGCTTTTGCGCGCATTCCGCGGCCCTGTTGCCGCGCCCTCGGCAAACCGATCCGGGCAAGTCAGCCCAACACTTGCCGACCATGTGATGAACGGGTTGAATGGCAAAATCGAAGCGGTCGTCGATGGCGGGCGCTGTAGCGTGGGATTGGAATCGACCATTCTGGGGCTTGCGGGCAAGCCGACACTGCTCCGCCCGGGCGGGGTAACACAAGACGAACTGAACACGGTTTTGGGCAAACCAATCGCAGCCCGGCATGACGCTGAAGCGATTTCAGCGCCCGGACAGATGCGATCCCATTATGCGCCCCGCGCCCACGTGCGCCTGAACGCGACCGAATGGGAAGCCGGCGAAGCACGACTGGGCTTTGGTGCTGTTGACTGTGATCTGAACCTCTCGGCCACAGGCGATTTGACCGAGGCTGCCGCCAATCTGTTTGAGTACATGATCCGACTGGACGCCTCTGGCGCAAAGGTCATTGGAGTGTCCCCAATTCCGCATCTGGGATTGGGTGTTGCGATCAATGACAGGCTCAGTCGGGCTGCGGCCGAGCGATAGCGCAAACAAGAGGCGTGACGCCACGCCCTCCGACCTTTCCCTTGCACTCATGGGCGGTTTTGCGGGATGTTGAGCACCACTATCCGTTTCCCAAGGAGGAACCTCCATGACCATCCGCCTCGGCCTTGCCGCCCTATTGCTCTCGGGCACTGCCACCTTTGCGCAGCAAACCGATCTGACCATTGCCCTGCAGCTCGAGCCGCCACATCTCGATCCGACCTCGGCCGCGGCAGGCGCCATCGACTCGGTTCTGTACACCAATGTTTTTGAGGGCCTCACACGCTTTACCGAAACCGGCGCGGTTGTGCCCGGTCTCGCCGAAAGCTGGGAAATCTCGGAGGACGGCCTGACTTATACGTTCAAGTTGCGCGCTGGTGTGACCTTCCATGACGGCACCGCGATGGATGCAGAGGACGTTAAATTCTCGCTTGATCGCGCTCGCGCCGAAGACAGCGCCAACGCGCAAAAAGCGCTGTTTGCCGAAATCGCGGATGTAACCGTTGTGGACGCGACAACCGTGCAAGTCACGCTGTCTCAGGCCAACGGGAACTTTCTGTTCAACATGGCTTGGGGCGACGCCATCATCGTTGCACCTGAATCCATCGAAGGCATCAAGCAAACTCCGATTGGCACGGGCCCGTTCAAGTTTGTTGAATGGAAGCAAGGCGACAGCATCATGCTGACCCAAAATGACGCGTATTGGGGCGACAAACCGGCCCTGACCGATGCGACCTTCAAGTTCATTTCGGATCCCACCGCAGCCTTTGCCGCCATGATGGCACAGGACATCGACGCCTTTGCCGGCTATCCGGCGCCTGAAAACCTGCCCCAGTTCGAAGCCGACCCCCGGTTTCAGGTGCTGGTTGGCAGCACGGAAGGCGAGACAATCCTGAGCACAAACAACAAAATGCCGCCTCTGGACAATGTCATGGTCCGTCAGGCCATTGCCCATGCCATCAATCGTCAGGACATCATTGACGGCGCGATGTTTGGGCTGGGCACGCCAATCGGCACGCATTTTGCACCGCACAATCCCGACTATGTCGATCTGACTGCGGGCTCGAATTATGATCCTACCAAAGCAAAGGCCCTGCTGGCCGAAGCTGGCTTCCCTGATGGTTTCACGACCACGCTCAAGCTGCCTCCGCCATCCTACGCACGTCGTGGCGGTGAAATCATTGCGGCCCAGCTGGCAGCCGTTGGCATCAAGACCGAGATCAGCAATGTGGAATGGCCTGTCTGGCTCGAAGAGGTATTCCGCGGCAAGGACTACGGCCTGACCATTGTCAGCCATACCGAACCCTTCGACATCGGGATCTATGCCCGTCCGGACTATTACTTCCAGTATGACAACCCGGATTTTCAGGCTTTGATGACCGAACTCACTGGCACCACGGATCCGGCCAAGCGTTCTGAACTGTTGGCGACGGCTCAGACAACCATCGCGCAGGACTACGTCAACGGGTACCTGTTCCAGCTGGCAACACCAACGGTGGCCGATGCACGCATCGAAGGCTTGTGGAAGAACGCCCCTACACAGGCGACTGACCTGACCGGCGTTCGCTGGACCGAGTAGCAGTAGGCCAAACACTAAAAAATTGCCCGGGTTCTGGCTTCAGAACCCGGGCTTTTTTGTACTATCAGCGTATGTACGGACTGATTGAACGATAACGCCCAATCGTGCGTCAGGACACCGGTGAGAGCGCACCAAGGTCCGGGAACGCCGCGGCCAACTGTGCCATTCCGGCGTTTTTGGCCGTATCGCCCCGAGCTTTTCGCGCCTTGAGGTGGGCTTCGAGCATGGCCTGAGCGGTATTGTCATCCCGCGACTGGATCATCTGGGTCAACGCCTGTGTCAGGGCCGCGTCGAACCAGTTCTCAACGACACGTTCCTTGAAGTCGTCCGTGTAGTGGTTCAGGTCCGGCTCCAGAGCCTCTTGCTGACCCATGTGCTGCATCATGTCCGTCGGATCGATGACCAAGCAACCTTCTTCCCCGGCAATTCGCTTTACCATCTGAATGTAACGGTCCCGCGTCTTGATAACCGTTCCTCCGGAATCGATCGCATTCACGTGGGTAACAAAAACAACAAAGGGCAGCGCTTCCTTCAAATATCGAATATCCGCGCGGGTTTGTTCCTCGTCTGCTCGGCGCAGACGGATATTCCGTAAAACCGCGCAATCTGCTTTTTGTTCGTCCGTTTCGGACCAGTGTTCCGCCAGAAGCGCGTCAATATCTTCCTGCGTGCCCTTTTCGATCGCCTTCCAATAGGCGTTCTTTCTTTTACCATCTGCAAAGAACGGCACAAACTGCGTCCGCAGATAATTGAGCTGCAGGTAAACGCCGTTCATGCTGAGGATCTTTTCAGACGACAGCTCGACCACGTGGATGTCACCGCTCTTGGGTGCCTGCGCCAGAACCTCGGCGCGATCGTTGTTGGACACGTAGGGCCACAGCGCTTCTGGAATATCCAATTCACCGCGCATGAACTTTAACTGCTGAACAGCCTCGGGTGAGGTGTGCGTAAATCCGAAACTGCGGTTTCGCGACAGCTCAAACCCGTAGCCAGATCGAGCCCGTCGCAGCGGATCTACAATCCGGCACGACCCGATTGGAGTGATGGTAAATTTCATGAGCGGTTTACTCCCACTTCTGTTGTCATAGAGCCTAGCACGATCTGTTTGTTTCCCGCAGTCCGATTTTCCAATCGGTGTTTCCAATCACTGACGTGTGGCCAAAGCAGCAGACACCATACGCACCGCAGACCCGCGCAACGGGCCATGCTGGCATTCATCCCGGAAACCGGAATCCCGGCAGAACCGAACAACCGAATTCAGTGTCTTCTTGGTGAGTCTGCCGTTCTTTTTGCCCGAATATGCACCAAGCTGGGCCAGTTCAGACTGGATCAGGTAGGTGTAAACGTTCTTGTCAGCCCGCGAGACACCAACCATCAAATCATAGTATTCATCGGCCGACGCTTCGCTCAGCATTTTCGATAGGGCCGCACGCGCAGCCCGTGTGCTCTGTGTGTCGATGATGAACCGCGCTTTTTCCTCAGCCAAGGTCGCTTCGCTGAGAGTATCGGCATATCGGTTGATCAACGCCTCACGTTGTGAGGCATAGTTGCCAGACAAGCGCGGTTTTTGCCGGACAAACCGCAAAAACGAGGCTGCGGCAGAGGCATTGCCTGAGTTGGCGAATGGCTCGAGCTTTTCAAGTAGCGCCTTTGAATCAAAGCCCAGTTTGAAGTTGTCCGCACGCAGATTGAGCGCCAGCGCGATGTATCGAGGGTCACCTTTTTCGACGCCCTCTTTGATCATGGACACACCCAATGATCGGTCAGACTTGCTACCAAGCATGCCGCGGATATGACCATTGGCCAGCTGAAGATCAGCGCCTTCTACTCCGGTTTCAATTGCACGTTCCAAAGTGGTTCGCCCATTTGAAGGCTTGCCGCGCCGGACTTCCATTTCGGCTGCGCCCAGAAGCGCATCTGACTGACCGGCTTCTGCCGCTTGGAAATAGTAGTCGCTGGCTTTGGGATAACTCCGTCTTACGCCCAGTCCGGATTGATAGAGCTTGGCCACACGTTGCAAAGCCGCCGGTTCACCAGAATCGGCAAGTGGTTTCAACACATCAAAGGCGCTTTCATAGTTGGCGAAACCAGTGCGAGGATCCGAATAGACTTTGGCAAGTTCGATCTTTGGTTTGACATCGCCGCCCTTTGCAATGGCCTTCAACAGCGTCAGCCCCTCTTCAGGGTCAGAATAGCGTCCAAATTTCCGCCGCAGATGCGACTTGGCGAAAATCAGTTCAAACCCTGTAATTCCGGCCTCCGAAGCTTTATCAAGCGCTTCAAACGCCTCTTCACCGCGTTCTTCCGAGAGCAATGCAACTCCCAGATAACGCCACGCCGGATCAAACCCCATGGTCGCGGCACTTTCATAGTACTGCAATCCCAGTTCTGGTTCGCGATCCACGAGCGTGCCACGGAAATAGATGTTGCCCAGACGAAACGCGGAACGCGCGTGGCCCTGTTCGGCCAGCCGTTGATAGACCGAGATGACTTCCTGCATATCGTCTTGGGTGCGTGCCGCTTTGCGGATTTCTTCTGTCTGTTTGTAGAGCTGCGTGACTTCCTTCGACATCGTTGGGGATTCTGCGCTGCCGGTGCTGCTTATCAAAAGCAAACAGGTCTGCGGCGAAACAGTGCGCCAACCCCAAAGCGGGGCGGCGAATTGGCAAAAGGCAAAATTTCTTTCCAGTCATCGGAGTCCTCATTTTACCGTGGCTATGCATGAAAGGCTTTGAACGAGAAAATCCCGTTCCGAAAGCTCAGGGTGCTGTGCCATGATTTCAGGTGTCAGTCGGTCGTGCCCGATGGCCGCCGTAGCAGGTTTTTCTTCGAGCACATCCAGATCAAAGTAGCGTTCAACGGACTGCATGAGTGTATCGAGCCGAACACGGTTCAAGACACGTCTGGTGTAATGATCCTCTGGTGCGTCCCAGGACAGGTGTTTCCAATCGATCAGATTGGCCTGATCGGGATCATTCACATCAATGGCATCGATGGTTTTCGGGGCCTGACGGTGTCCGTTCCAGCAATAGAAATTCTTGTGACGCAGGACAATCTGCCCCCCTGCCCGCAGCCGCTTTGCCACAGCGGCAAGAAGACCATCCACATCGTCGGATTGGGACAGGCAGTCGTTCAGCACCGCCAGATCGAACGTTCTATCGTTTTCAACATCCTGAAGAATAGACGGAACAACCGCCCAGGGTTCGATCTGTTCTGCGATTTGCTCGGGTGTCCAGCCAAAGGCTTCGCGACGTTTGGCGGCAAGGTTCTTGACCCTGTCCCGATCCAGCCGCAGTGAAGGGTCAACACCAAGAAACGTGTTGGCCCCCAGGCACAGATATCCGATGCCATGAAGTCCGGAGCCGCAGCCAACGTCCAGAACATCGCGGCCCGGCAGCATATTCCCGATCTCACGCGGCCAGTCCATGTAGCCAAACGCGCTGGCTTGGGCGATCACAGCAGGCGCAATAGACCGCGCCCGCCATTCCTGCCCGGCGTTGTTGATCCAGAACGCACGCGCCGCACCAATTGGCGTTCTGAGGTCATCTTCAGCCGACATGAGGTTCTCGGAAGGGTCATGATGGAGCGATCTCAGAGAATATCGCCAGTTCCATGGGGGGAACGTCAGAAGACAGGGTGACTTCGAGCTCTTCCCACAGCCGTAGCATTTCCGGGTTCGCCGCAGTCGCCGCCAGCGTTTCGTAGGCCTTGGACCATTGCCCCGTCTGAACCTGTTGGCTCATCTGAACCACTGCAAAGAAGTGCGGCGCAGGGTCTGCACTCTCCTGCGACATCGGTTCGGACCGTAGCGCATCGGAAAGAATGCCACTGCGTGCGCCGGTTGCCGCTTTGACAGTGAGTGAGGCGATGTTGCAGCGCTGAAAATCGTTGTCTTGGTCAAAGTCGAACAAACCTAGCCGGATCAGCCGGTCGATGTAGCCCATCATCTGGTGCTGTTTTGGGTTCAGACCGTTTTTGATCAAGACGCGCGCGCCGGGCACCAATGCCTCGATAACGCTGCTAAGGCATTCGAAAAGGGCCTTTGGGTTTTTCGGGGAATCGACAACCAACAGGTCGATTTGCGGACCGTCCCACTCAAAGTCACCAAAATCGCTTTCGTGAACAGTTGGCACCCCTTCGGTGCGTGCCATGATGTCCTCGAAAAGAGGTTTGAAGCTATCCCCAATCTCGATAAATCCCGGTACGCGACGGGCGTGATCTTTGGTCCAGACGAAATTATCGACAACGTGAAGATCACCATGTCGCGCCAGCTCAACACTCAGAAAGCCGAGCCAAGGGCCCATCTCTAGTATCGTCGAGCCAGTAGCCAGCTCCGACGCAACCGATGAAACCCTGCGTAGATCCTCTTGTCCGACCATCCGTGGATGGCCTTGTTCGAGCAAAGCGTTCACCGTGCAAATATCTGTTTTGACATTCATTTTGGGTTTCGCCATTTGCATTCAGGTTTCTATTAACTGGTTGAAAAATATCTTTCTTTAGCAACTTTTATACGGGGCTTTGTGCGGTCAGGAAGGCATATCAGCCATTCCCACCGCCTTCGTTGCCGCTTCCGTTGCCGCCGCCATTGCCATTCCCGTTGCCGCAATTGCCGCCGCATTCATAGGCACCGCCTTTGGCCAGATAGAGCCAATCTTTCAGATAGGTCTGACGATCCATGGTCTGCATACCCAGAACGCGGGCTCGAACATCCAGCATCGTGCTGAAACCGACCTGATCCGCATTGTTGGCCATATGCCGGGTCCAGAACTCGTCCAGAGCATCAATCTCAGCAGGTTTTGCGACCGAATAGCTCAGGGCCATGAGATGGCTGTTGTCAGAACCAGGCGCGACACGTTCCAACACCTGACGCAGACCAGTGGAAAAACCGTCTGTGTTCTGATCTGCGCTCAATTCGCGGCGCACATCACGCCAGACATCCTGCGTGCCAGGCGATTGGACGATGCCCATAGCATGCCCAGTACCCGCAGCAGGAACAACAAGCGCGACGGTCCAAACCGCGACGCGGCCCAGACGTTTCAAAAGCGTGTCGACTGTCATTTTTCCAGCCCCGCAATTTTGGTCGGTTGCGCGAGCATGATGCCAGCCACCGAATAATCGCTGCTGGTACGGTAACCCGCCGTAAATTCGATCCGATCACCCGTGATGGCTTCGGTTGGGTACCAACCCAATTCGCCGTTCGATACTTCGCCAAGCTCACGCTCGGCTCGGGCACGTTGGATGATGTTCAACAGCGCCTGTTGGTCTTCGCGAATTTCCAGAATGCGGGCAGCGTTGTCCGATCCGACCGGGAACACCGGAATCTCAGTCGCTGAGCCGATGATTTCATCCAGTTCGATCTGCTCAGACTCGAGGTTCAGGAAAATCGACTCTTTTGCCGGAGCAACGCGATCCAGCGACATGACAACTGAATTCAGTTCAGCGTCAGGCACGAGAATTTTCACATCACCCTCTTCAAAGATGACACGGTTCAGAAGATCACCATCTTCGGTGAACAGGTCTGAAAACTGTTCGTTGAATGGCTCGGACGGCAACTTGAAGATGCCGTTGATACGCTTGCTTTGTGCGACGCGCGTGCCATCAAGAATTGCCAGATCGGCAATTTCTACATCGTCAGAGCTTTCCGGCCAATTCTGGTAGTGTGTCTCTTCTCCGATGAAGAGATCGCTCATCCAAATGCCGGTGAATCGCTGAGTTGTCGTGAACTGTACAACGAGACGTTCATCGATATCGATTTCGTCGTTTTGCTGGCCACCCAACACCCCAAAGCCGTCTACCGGATCCCAATAGATCAGCGCTTGCTCCCAAACACCTTTGGTGACTTCGCGCTCAGCAGAGACCGTCAAGGCGCCGAAGGTGCATACAGGTTTCGCAAGGCACGGTTCAAAAACAATGCTGCGGAAATCAATTTGTTCGGCAAGGGCTGTGTCGATGGCATCCGAGCGCAGTTCACGCGCCAGCGTTTCAGCAGACACAGTTGTCGCGCAAACACTCAATAGCCATCCGGCTGCGATCGAAGGATGTAGTTTTGCCATGTCTTCGTTCCTCGTTACCCTACAGTCACCCAACGGCAAACCGCACAAACACAATACGTGTCAGCGGCTTTTCACCGTTGTGAGTAAGTCGCGAAAAGATGCGATTTTCTACTCAAGCTCTTTCTATCCAAGCCGAAATGTAACCGTAGATTGTGCCTAGAATATGGCTAAAAAACCTAATAGTCGCGCGGTCAAAAGGGGAAAAACCCGGAACTTTGGTCACGGAATCACGGCTATTGGGGAGTCAACATATCCTTTAGCGCCCCCTAAACTTGATTGTGGCAACCAATTCAAAAGGGTCCTAGGTTCATATCCATGAACTCGGATTTTGGAACGCTACGCACTCGGATCGTCCGCCTTTGTGCAGATGGCGCTTTCGTTGAGGCGTTTCTGGCGTTGGAAGACGCCGAAATCGAATCGCAAGCAGCCGTCAGTCTCTGGGAATACCTGGAACGGCAAATGTCACGCGTGGGTGAGACAAAGCTGGCGTCGACGGTGCGGGCTCGCCTTGCCACAGCAGGCGTTTACACTGAGAAAATGGCAATCGCTGATGCCGAAGCGGCGTTGGAACATGAAGACTTCCATCGTGCCTCTCTGATCCTGCGTTCTGCTTTCGGGGCTTTGGATTTGCCCAAAGATGCCGCGCGCGCAATGGCCCGCGCTCTGAACGGTTTGGCCAATCCGGATGCTCTGGTTCACCTGACAGAACTGGCACACGCCGAGCCCGATATGGCGATCATGGAAATTGATTTGCTTCGTGCCGAAGACGCATTGATTTCGGCTCAGGACAAAAGCGCCGAATACGCCGCGCTTTTTCCTACAGACGACCGTTTTCTTGTTCGTGGCGCGCGAATTGCGGCATCCCTGAACCAATGGGACGTTGCTCTGGATCAGTGGAAGAAACTGCAAGAGCGCGGCAGTTTTCCGCGCAGCACCACGCTTGGAAATCAAGTCCGGCTTTTGTGGCGGCTCGAACGCAAAGATGCGGCGATGGACACCCTTTCTGAGTTTCTTTTGGCCGGACCGGCACTCACCGAATTGATACCGGTGACTTATACGCTTGGATTGGGCGATCTTCTCGACGAAGCGCTGGCCAAAGCCGTGCAACGCAATCCGGTCACGCCGGTTCCCGATCAGGATTGGGACGCAATCGCACAGTATCTATTGGATATCGGGCGGCTGGGCCATGTCGCTTGGTTGTCTCAGGCCGGGATTCCAATTGGCTCGACCGCGCAACTGGCGCTGCAGGCCGCCAGCCGTCTGCTTGGAAACCGTGCGCTCGAAATAGGATCTTTGCCTTCGGCGGCACGCCTGAGCAGTCCGGATTGCCTGCTGCCTTTTGCATTGTTCCAACGACACGCACGCCCTGTACCCCTGCCTCCAAAGAGCCAGATGAGCGTCATGCTGGTGAATGCTTCGCTGGTCAGTGGCGGCGCAGAACGCCAGTTCGGCATGATGGTCAAGGCGCTGTTGCTGCAAGGCCTTCGGCCTGATCAGATCGACGTAGCACTTTTTTCGCTATCCGAAGATCGGGGACGGTCGCATTTTCTGAGGGATCTCGAAGAGCTCGGCGTGCAGATCCATGATCTGGAAAACGTACCAAACAGTTTTCTGCGCATGCCATCGGAACTCGAAGATCGCTGTGCGCTGTTGCCCAAGCCATTGCGTGCGGATGTGGCTGCCCTTTACAAATTGCTGGAACATAAACGCCCGGATGTTCTGCATGGATGGCAAGACCGCGCATCTCTGGCCTGTGGGTTTCTGGGGGCTCATTTGGGGATCGGGCAAATCGTTCTGAGCGCACGTAACATGCAACCGTCACGGCGCGATCGCGGATTGCAACAAGACGACCGCGCGCTTTTCTCAGCACTTTGTGGCTTGCCGAACGTAAAACTGGTCGCGAATTCCCGCGCCGGCGCACGTGACTACGAGGATTGGCTTGACCGACCGGTCGGGGACGTTGGCGTCATGAACAACGGTTTGGAAATTGACAGGTTCACCAAAATCGCCCAACCGGCACACAATCAAGTCGCCAAGGGCCGCAGAGTCGTCAATATCGTCGGGGTCTTTCGTCTGGCTCCAAACAAGCGCCCCGAACTTTGGCTGGAAACCGTGGCCAAGCTTCAAGGGAGATCACAATACGACATTCGCCCCCGGATTGCCGGTGTAGGCCCCCTGAGCGACATCGCACAGGAACGCGCCGCTGCATTGAGGCTCCGGGATTTTCATCTGGAGGGCGGTCTGGTTGACCCGGCCGACATCTACCGCGACGCAGACGTGGTTTTGTTGATGTCCCGGGTGGAAGGCACGCCAAACGTTTTGCTTGAGGCACAGGCGCTTGGCATTGCCGTTGCAGGATGCGACGTTGGCGGCGTCAAAGAGGCCATACTCGATGACACCGAGGCTGCGGGCCTGTTGCTTTCCGAAGACATCACGCCAGAGGATGCAGCCGCCGCAATCGAAGACTGGTTGCCACAAGCATTGAACGGTTCGAGGGCTGAGCGGATGTCGTTTATTGCGAACCGGTTTTCGGTTGAAGCGCTCGGCGCATTGGCAATGGAATACTACGGGCAATCTGACGGCGAGGGGGCACAATGACCGGCGCCCGGCTTCTCATAGATTTCGCCGGCTCCGATCCCGTCGCGGGGCTTTTGGCAGCCCAGATCGGCGCGGACGGAACGCTTCAGACCGTTACAGCGTCACACATGTTCGGGCCGCAAGATACCGTCTGGTTTTGTAGCCAAAACGGGTTTTTCGATGCCGTCGATCGGTGTCAGTCGACGGGCGCAACCGTCAACGTGATTGTCCGGCGCGCAGCGAAGTCGCCAGCAAGGCACCATCCCCTGCAATACGACCTTTTGAAGACGCTGGTCGCAAAGGTGAGTGGATTTTCGCTCCGGCTGTTTGCACTGGGCGAAGCTGCCGCGACCGAGATCCGCGCCTCTGGGCTGGAGTGTGAGCCACTGGTATACCCTCAGGGTGGAGGAGCTCAAACATTTGGACGGGCCGAATTCAACGCCGGACAATCCCGCTTCCGTCTGCTTTCCGAGAACCGGGACAGCGTTCTCGATTTTGATGCGATCAACTGGGCGCGACTAGCCCGCGACTATCGGCTGAGCGCCGTACAGGAAGACCCACCGGACCTGATCGATATGGCCGAGTTTGCAAATCGCCTGCCTGCGAAGCAGCCTGCCGATCGATCAGATTTCCTGTTTGTCACCCCCAATGGTGTGGGATTGGGCCATTTGACCAGACAATTGGCCATCGCCAAGGAATTGCAGAACGCCAGTCCAGACCCGGACCAAGTCAAGATCGCGTTTTGGTGCTTTTCCCGAGCCGCAACAATCATTCAGCGCGCTGGATACAGCGTGTTCCTGCGCCATAACGCAGATCATCTGGGCGCCGACACGCCGCCTTGGCAGCAGTGGGAAACCCAAGCGTTTGCGCACCATCTGCGTCATAGCCGACCGACCGCGGTCATCGCGGATGGCAGCCGTATCGAACCTTTCATTGTCGATGCGATGAAACAGCCCGGATGCCATCACGCACGGCTGTTTTGGATCAGGCGCGGGATGTGGCGTGCCGATGCCGATGATCGCAGTCTGGCCGACGTCAGGTTCTGCGACCGGGTCTTGATACCCGGTGATCTGGCATCAGCGGCGGACCCCGGCGCAACCGCGCGCAGCAATCCTCACCCGGCGGGCTTGTCGTCTCTGGTCACGACAGCACCTGTTGTTCTCAGCAAACCTGATGATCGCTTGACCAGACGCGCCGCGCGGCGGGCCCTTGGCATCGGTATTGGGCGGGGAAAGACATGTCTGGTGTCACTGGGCGGTGAGGCATTTGCCCGAACATCGATCATCCATGACAAACTGATTGAGGCTGCGCGCAAAGCCCGCGTGCGCCTGATCTGGGCGCAGTCGCCAATGGCAGCGCGGCCTTCTGTTGACAATGACAATGAGGAACGGGTGTCACTTTATCCGGTCACGCCCTACCTCGCAGCTTTTGACGGTGTCGTTGCCGCGACCGGGTACAATACATTTCATGAACTGATGTTGCAGTGCACCTGCCCTGTGCTGTTCGTTCCGACAACGAACGAACGTCTTGATGATCAGGCCGCAAGAGCCCGCTTTGCAAGCGAACAAGGCTGGGCCGAAATTCTGGAACACGAAACCGGAGAGGAAGAAGAGGCAAAGTTGGATGCCTTTTTCCAACAACTGCGCCAATCCCAACCTGTATCGCGCCCGGCACTGCGCCGGGACGGAGCCATTGAAATGGCGACTGAGATATTGAACGCGACCACTGCAAGAGGAACATCCTGATGGCAGCTGGTCCAAATGATCTGGCAGGCGTGGATCCAGACGCCCTTCGCGTTTTGCGACGGGCTGGTCTAGAGCGTCAGGATCTGGCGCAACGACTGGCGCGCTTTGAGTTTCAATCGCTGCGCCGTGAATTGAGTTCAGCATCCGTTTTCGATTTGCAGGTAGACGTTGCCACCAGAAAGGCGGACCCGGTCCCCGAGCAAGCAGAGCCAGAAATGTCGATGCCCGCCGAACTTTTGGCGGGCCTGCCCCAACTGCCCGTCCCACTGGGCCGCATTGCATGGACCAAACGGCCCGAGGACCTGCAGGTTGCAGGTATTTTGATTGATGTGGCGGGTGACGACGCAGCACTGTCCTCTGCCCTGCTCTCGCTTCTGACTGAACACCACAGGAACCCGTTCGCGCGCATCGTCTTTCTGTGCCGCACACTTGATCCGGTTCACGTTCTGGGCCGCTACGGTTTCCTTTGTCATCAGGTTGGTCGCGCTGATCCGGCCAGCATTGGCGCACTTATGCAGCGGCGATATGGCATTCAGCAGATCCGGAGTTTGGATAGCGGTCGCAAGCTGTGGTCGGCGCTGGACTGACCGGGCCGGTCCGCCCCCAACACCTGATCAAGATCTCAAAAGCAGTGCGACTACTACCCGTATATGTGGTTTTTTGAACCCCATTGTTTCTATTATGTGACCAATAGTCGAAATTCTAAAACTGTTTGCAAATATACGCCAAATTACAAATTCCGCCCCATAATTTTGACATATTAGTTACGCAGCGTAAGATCACAAACGATCCACCAAGACCGGGCACTCACTCAATCTAGGTCATGCAATGAAAAAAATAACATTCGCGCTCCTGTTGATTTTCACAGCCAGCGCAACCCAGGCAGAGCAATGTGCATCATCAAAGCAGGTTGCAGAACAAATCCAGACCCGGTTTGGCGAAAAGCTGAGCCATGTTGGGGTCCTGCCAAACGCCAATGTTCTGGAAATCTACTCTCACCCCAGAACGGGTACGTGGACCATGCTGGTTACCTTGCCCGACCGCCGATTGAGCTGCTTGCTTGCAACCGGCACCGGGCGGGCGTCATTGGATTTGCACCTCGCCAGCTTGTCCTGAAACGACCAACGCCGGGGTTGGGTCAAGCCACAATCGCCGCTCAGGTATTGACGGCGAACGCCCATTGATTGGCGCGAGATGCGGGTCGCTTTAGCGTTTATCCGGTTTTGCCGGTGGCCGTTTGCAATTCACCCATTGCAACATTAGGCTAACCGCATCAATCGCGAGCACCCGGTCAGGCCGGCCTCGGCAATCAACCAATCCCCACATCTGGAGACCCTCATGACGCAGGTCAAATCCGGCGACACTGTTCGCATTCACTATACTGGTACGCTGGCCGACGGCAGCACGTTTGACAGTTCCGAAGGACGCGACCCGCTGGAGTTTGAAGTTGGTTCCGGCCAGATCATTCCGGGTCTCGATCGTGCCATTCCCGGCATGGAAGTCGGCGAGAAAAAAGTAGTGAACATCGCGGCAGATGACGCCTATGGACAGCCCAACCCGCAAGCGATGCAAACTGTTCCGCGTGGGGATATCCCTGCGGATATTCCGCTCGAGGTTGGTCTTCAGCTCCAGGTGCAAACCCCGACCGGTCAGGTCATGCCCGTGACCGTGACCGAAGTGACCGACGAACAGGTTACTCTGGATGCCAACCATCCTCTGGCAGGAAAAGACCTGACGTTCTCATTCGAGATCGTGTCCATCGCGTAGCGGCGGAATATCCACATCTGACCAGATTGGTCCTTGGATTGTGGAAAACCGATAAAGACAGGGGCCGGCCAACCGAAGTGGCTGGCCCCTTTTTGTGTGGCACCACTTTCCGCGCTGCCCGCAAAAAGATACATCTCATCCAAACGCAAGAGAGGTGGCTCCATGCAGATGGCTGACCTGGGCGATGTTCGCCTGCACTACCGTATCGACGGTCCCGAAGACGGCGCGCCAATCGTGTTCGCCAATTCGCTGGGAACTGATCTTCGACTCTGGGATCCGATCATGCCGCTGTTGCCGGCCGGGCTGCGCATCTTGCGGTTTGACAAGCGCGGACACGGTTTGTCGGATTTGCCCACTGGCCCCTACTCCATGGGGGCGTTGGTCCGCGACACGGAAAACCTGATGGATCATCTTGGTTTCAAGGATGCCATTTTTGTGGGGCTGTCGATCGGCGGTATGATCGCGCAGGGTCTGGCCGCCAAACGATTGGATCTGGTCCGTGCCATGGTGCTGTCGAACACCGGTGCGAAAATCGGCACACGGGACATTTGGGCCGAACGCATCGACGCGGTGAACGCAGGCGGCCTGCAGGCCGTGGTGGACCCCACAATGCAACGCTGGTTTTCTGATGCCTTCCACAAAGACTCGACATTTCCTGCCTGGCGCAACCTGTTCCTGCGCACACCAGCAGAAGGTTGGGCAGGGTGCGGTGCAGCGATCGCAGGTACAGACTTTTACACTACCACAGCCAGCCTGCGCTTGCCCGCTTTGGGAATCGCAGGCTCGGAGGACGGATCAACACCCCCCGATCTGGTTCGTGAGACAATAGACTTGATCCCCGGCGGGCAGTTTGCCCTGATCCGTGGCGCCGGGCATCTGCCTTGCGTCGAGAACCCCGTCGAATATGCCCGTATCTTGAATGAGTTCATCTCGGCACAAGGTCACATCTAACGTGGCAAAGGACAGCTGAGTTTGGCACGATTCCTACTGATACACGGGGCAGCGCACGGTGCTTGGTGCTGGCACAAGACCATACCTGCCCTGCAGGCACTGGGCCATCGGGCCTATGCAATCGATCTGCCATCAAACGGCGATGACACGACACCGCTTTGCGACGTAACCCTTGATTCCTGTGCTCGCGCGGTTCTGGATGCGCTGGACGAACCCAGCATTGTGGTCGGACATTCCATGGGGGGATACCCGATCACGCGCGCCGCTGATCTGGATCCGGACAAAATCGAGAGGCTCGTCTATCTGTGCGCCTATGTTCCACGCCCCGGTTTGACCTTGGCGGACATGCGCAAGCTGTCTGACGAACAGCCACTGATCGAAGCGATCCAGCGAAACCCGGATGGTCTGTCCATGCGCTTTGACCCAAGCAAAGCGCGTGAAAAATTCTATCACGATTGCAGCGATGAAGATCTGCAATACGCCTTGGAACGGCTGTGTGACCAGGCCCTTGCACCGCAAATGACAGCGTTCGAACCCGGCGACGCGGTGTCACGCATGCCGCGCAGCTATATCACCTGTGAACAGGACGGTGCCATTCCACCCCAGTTACAGGACGAAATGGCAAGCGCGCTCAATCCATCCGACCGGTACCGGCTGAACAGCTCGCATTCGCCGTTCTTTTCGATGCCGGAACAATTGGCCCAATTGCTGGGCAAAATCGCAGAAAAAGGCTGACCGATGCCCGCGACACCCTTTGACAGTGCCCATCTTTCCGCTCTTTTCCCGACGGGTGATGCCGGCCGATTGTTTTCTGACACGGCAGAAGTACGCGCGATGATGTTGGTCGAAGGCACACTGGCCCAAGCGCAAGCGGCGCAAGGCCTGATACCCGAGACCGCGGCGAAGGCGATCCATCGGGCAAGTCTAGAACTCCAGATCGACCCCGGCGCACTGGCGCAACCGACCGGCCAGAACGGGGTTTCGTTGCCCGGACTTGTCGCTGCCTTCCGAAAGGAAATGCAGGCCCCGGAACACGCACAATATCTGCACTGGGGCGCGACCTCACAGGACATCCAAGACACGGCGCTAATGCTGCGATTGCGGCAAGCACTGGCACAGTCAGAAGCGCACTTGCGAAAAATTCTGGCTGCGCTCGGGTCCCTGGCCAATCGACATGCGCAGACACCGATGGCCGCGCGCACCTATGGCCAGCACGCAACGCCAACCAGTTTTGGCGCGCAGGTGGCGGAATGGGGATGGCCGCTGCTTACAGCCCTCGAGACATTGCCAAAACTTCGTCAGGACAACCTGCTGGTCTCGCTAAGCGGCGCAGCCGGAACGGCATCGGCATTGGGGCCGGACCCAGTGGCATTGCGCGCTGATCTGGCCAGTCGGCTGGGACTTTGTGATCCGGGGCGCAGCTGGCACAGTGACCGGTCGCCGGTGCTGAACATTGCAAACTGGATGACGCAGGTGACGATGGCCTTGGGTAAATTCGGCGACGATCTGGCGCTGATGGCGCAATCCGGAATTGGTGAA
This sequence comes from Paracoccaceae bacterium, assembly GCA_020630695.1. Lineage (GTDB taxonomy): Bacteria > Pseudomonadota > Alphaproteobacteria > Rhodobacterales > Rhodobacteraceae > Thalassococcus_A > Thalassococcus_A lentus. The sequence goes on from JAHDIS010000008.1 coordinate 42,040, forward strand.
ATCACGCTGGGCGGTGCAGGAAGCTCTTCGACCATGCCGCAAAAACAAAACCCGGTGGCCCCATCGGTTTTGGTGGCTTTGGCCCGGCATGCGCAGGGCATCAATGCAACGCTGCAAGGCGCGGCCATCCATCGTCAGCAGCGGGATGGTGCGGCATGGTTTACCGAATGGCTATGTCTGCCCCAGTTGGTTTTGTCCTGCGCCGCAGCCCTCACCCAGAGCGTCACCCTTGCTGAAAACATGGCACCTCGCGAAGCCGAAATGGCTGAGACACTGGACAGCTCTGGCGGTCTGTTGCTGGCCGAGGCCATCAGTTTCGCCTTGGCCGAAACGATGCCCCGCCCAGATGCCCAAGCCGCTGTCAAAACCCTGTGTCAGGAGGCCATCGCATCGGGGGAAGACCTATCCACTCTGGCAAAGGAAGCCTATCCAGAGCTGCCGGGCGACCTGTTTGACACGCGCAATCAACTTGGCAATGCGCCAAGGGCGGCGGCTGCTTTTGTTGAAAAACTGCGTGGTTTAGAGCCAGCCCTGTAAAACGAGCGTCACGGAACCCTTTCAAATCCGAGCGGGCAAACTTAGTTTGCAGCCAAAGGGCATTCCGCCCCGGGACCAAACAAACCGCATGCGCCTGCCCACAATATTCATTCTGATTACCGTTCTTATCGATTCCATGGGCGTTGGGCTGATCATCCCGGTGATGCCGGATTTGATTCAGGAAGTGTCCGGTGGCTCTCTGGCACAGGCCGCGCTCTGGGGAGGTTTGTTGTCGACGGTTTTTGCCGTGATGCAATTCCTGTTCGGGCCGTTGATCGGCAACCTGTCAGACCGCTACGGCCGTAGGCCGGTCTTGCTGATTTCGCTCGCAGTGATGGCGGCAGACTATGTCGTTATGGCATTGGCCGGGTCAATCTGGCTGTTGCTGGCTGGCCGGGTCGTCGGCGGTATCACCGCCGCAACACAAAGCACCGCGAGCGCCTATATGGCGGACATCTCTGAGCCCGGGAAAAAAGCACAAGGGTTTGGATTAATCGGTGCTGCCTTTGGTTTGGGTTTCGTCATTGGACCGCTGCTGGGCGGTTTCCTTGGAGAATATGGCACGCGCGCGCCGTTCTGGGCAGCTGCGGCACTGGCCGCTGCGAATGGTGTCTTCGGATACTTCGTGTTGCGTGAAACAGTCACCGATGAAATCCGCCGGCCCCTTGATTGGCGACGCGCAAACCCACTAGGCGCATTCAAAGCACTCGCAGAATTGCCGGGCATTTCGCGCGGCCTGCTGATCTTCTTTCTCTATCAGGTGGCTTTTATGGTCTACCCATCCGTCTGGGCCTACTTCGGGGTCGCCAGGTTCGGATGGGATCCCGGCATGATTGGACTGTCCCTTGCGCTTTTCGGTGTGATGATGGCGATTGTCCAAGGCGGCTTGATCCGGGTGATCCTTGCATGGTTCGGCGAACGCGGCACCGTGGTGTACGGGCTGGTCTTTGACGTCTTTGCCTTTGGCGCAATCGCATTTGTAACCTCGGGAACCATTGCCCTGATCCTCACCCCGCTCGCGGCATTGGGTGCTGTGATCACGCCCGCCCTGCAGGGTATCATGAGCCAGCAAGTCGGACCGCAAAGGCAAGGCGAGCTGCAAGGCGCTTTGACCTCTGCCAGCGCCATCGCGATGATCGTATCGCCGCTCGTGATGACTTCGGTCTTTGCGGCCTACACGGCACCGGACGCGGCGGTCTACTTTCCCGGCGCGCCTTTCCTTGTCGCGCTTGGGCTGATCATCGTGGCGCTAATCGTATTCCTTTGGCCCCCACGCCGGGACGCCGTCGCGTAAAAACAATCAACAGGTCGTTTTCACGCTTGCGCATTACAGATTCTCAAGCGCACGGTTGCGAAAAGGCCGGAGGATTCATGCCGCAGATCAAAGCCGCAACCTGCACCGCATTCGGTGCACCGCTCGAAATTGAAACTTTGACCCTGCGCGCGCCCAGACCAGGCGAAGTTGCTGTGTCATTGGATGCCTGCGCGATTTGTCATTCAGACATTTCTTATGCAGACGGAATCTGGGGCGGTGATCTGCCTTTAGTCTTGGGGCACGAAGCCGCCGGACGCATCACCGCAATGGGCGCAGGCGTGACTGGGTTCAAAACAGGTGATCAGGTCGTGGTGACGCTGATCAAATCCTGCGGACGATGCAGCAATTGCACCGCAGGTAAACCAACCATCTGCGAGGGTGGCGCAGACGTGCCCACCAAATTGACACGCGCCGATGGCACAGCCGTCACTGCGGCGATGAACTGCGGGGCATTCGCAGAAGCCGTGGTTGTCGATCAAAGTCAGATCGTGGCGCTGCCCGACAGCATGCCACCCGAAGCCGTGGCCCTCTTGGCCTGCGGTGTAATCACCGGTGTGGGCGCCGTTGTGAATGCGGGCAAACTGCGCGCAGGTGAGGATGTGGTGGTGATCGGGGCGGGCGGTGTTGGTCTGAACGCCATCCAAGGGGCCCGCATTGCGGGTGCGCGCCGGATCGTTGCCGTGGACATGAGCGAAGAAAAGCTCGCGATTGCCAAGGAATTTGGTGCCACACACGGCGTTCTGGCGACGGAAAAGGCCCCTTGGCGAGCGGCTATGAAAGCGCTTGGCGGCAGAGGGGCTGACATTGTCGCCGTCACTGTTGGCGCAGTACCGGCTTATAACGACGCACCCAGATATTTGGGTTGGGGCGGGCGCATGATCATGGTCGGCATGCCGGCGTCTGGAGCCATGGCGGAATACGAACCAGTTGTTCCTGCCTTCATGGGCCAGCACTTCGTTGGCTCAAAGATGGGCGACGTTGTGATCCAGCGCGACATTCCATGGCTGGCGGATCTCTATGAACAAGGCCGTCTGCAACTGGATGAACTGATTTCAAATCGCTTTCCGCTTGAGCAAATCAACGAAGCCATCGCAGACACCAAAACTGGCTCAGCAAAGCGCAACGTGATCCTGTTCAAAAGCTGATCCGCGCATCGCGCATTTAATGGCGCCGCCGGTACACATGCCAATTTTCCGGGAACTGATCCGATGAAACTGCAAGATCTGGACATCATCGTCACCGCCCCACCCGCTCCGGGATGGGGTGGGCGATATTGGATATTGGTCAAATTGACCACCAGTGACGGGATCGTCGGTTGGGGCGAGTGCTATGCATCTTCGGTTGGCCCGGACGCCATGCGCGCCGTGATCGAAGATGTCTTTCACAGGTATTTCGAGGGAGAAAGCCCTGAGAACATCGAAAAGATGTTCCGCCGGACTTATTCATCCGGGTTCACACAGCGTCCGGACCTGACGGTCATGGGCGCGTTTTCGGGCCTTGAGATCGCTTGTTGGGATATATTGGGCAAAGCCCGCAACCGCCCGGTTTGGGCGCTCTTGGGCGGGATGATGAACGAGCGGGTACGGGCCTATACCTATCTCTACCCTCTTGAACGTCATCGCATGGCTGATTTCTGGACCAGTCCCGAACTCGCCGCCGAGGCTGCGTTGGATTGCGTGTCGCGGGGCTATACAGCGGTGAAATTTGACCCCGCCGGTCCGTATACCATGCGCGGTGGGCACATGCCGGCCATGTCTGACATTTCGCAGTCCGTTGCCTTTTGCAAAACCATCCGCGAAGCGGTCGGGGACAAGGCTGACCTGCTATTTGGCACCCACGGACAATTCACGCCAGCCGGCGCTATTCGGCTGGGTCAGGCAATTGAACCCTATAGCCCGCTTTGGTTTGAAGAACCGATCCCGCCAGACAACCTGCTTGATTTCGCAAGAGTGGCCCAAACTGTGCGGATTCCGGTGGCAACCGGCGAACGGATGACCACGCGTTCGGAATTCGCCACTTTGCTGCGCACTGGCGGCGCTGAAATCCTCCAACCGGCATTGGGCCGCGCAGGGGGGCTTTGGGAAGCGCGCAAAATCGCGGTTCTGGCAGAAAGTTATGGCGCACAGATGGCTCCGCACCTTTATGCCGGTCCGGTGGAGTGGGCGGCAAATATCCATCTGTCCGTCGCGATCCCGAACCTTCTGATTGCCGAGAGCATAGAAACGCCGTTCCACGACCAATTGATCCGAGGCAGCATTCGCGTAGATCAGGGCTTTGTCACCGCACCACAAAACCCCGGCTTGGGCATCGACATTGACGAAGATCTCGCGCGGGCCCATCC
>JAHDIS010000008.1:46332-51230 GCA_020630695.1 Paracoccaceae bacterium
TACGAAATCTTCTGTAGTGGATCAGATGCCTGCTGAAAAAACTGCCTTTTCCGGCCCCGACCTTTGCAAATTGACCGCGCGCGAAGCGATCGCGCTGCTTAAACGCAAAGAGGTGTCCTCTGCGGAGCTTCTGGCTGCCAGTCAGGAACGCATTGCGCAAACCAGCCCGGCAATCAACGCAATGGTGACGCAATGCCCTGAGCGAGCCGCGGACGCGGCCGCGCATTCCGAACCATCATCGGTGCTGGCCGGATTGCCAATCGGCATCAAGGATCTGACCCCGGTTGCAGGCGTCAGAACAACATTCGGCACACCGGGGATGGCCGATTTCGTTCCCGAAGAGTCTGATCCGCTGGTCACCCGTCTCGAAGACCGTGGTGCTGTGGTCGTAGGCAAAACAAACACGCCGGAACTGGGCGCCGGTGCAAACACCTTCAATCCCATATTCGGCCCCACCCGCAACCCTTGGGACACGCGTATGAACGCCGGCGGATCTTCGGGCGGCGCGGCCGCTGGTCTGGCTACGGGCGAGGTCTGGCTGTCGCATGGCTCGGATCTGGGCGGATCACTCCGGACACCCGCCGGATATTGCGGAATCGTTGGCCTGCGCCCATCACCCGGTGTTGCCGGTGGCGGCTCCGCCCAGCAGGGCTTTGACTCCATGCCAGTTCAAGGACCAATGGCCCGGAACGTGGCTGACTGCGCCCTGTTTCTGGATGCCATGGCCGGGTTTGACCCCGTTTGGCCGCTTTCGATGCCCGCACCGATGAACTCTTATCTCGAAACCTGTCTTGCAGATCCCGGCGCGGTGCGCATTGGCTTCTCCCCGGACTTGGGCGGACTGGCTCCGATCGACAAGGCCATGGAGGATGCCCTGCGTGACGGCATGGCCCGCATTGATATCCCCGGTTTCGAAGTTGTCGAAGCCGCACCTGAACTGGGTGCGGTAGACCAGACATTCCGCACGCTGCGCGCGCTTGGTTTCTGGGCAGGCGCCCGCAAGACGCCCGAGGAAATCACGCGTCAGTACAAGGCGACCTTGCAGCAGAACATTGCGGATGGCGTCGCTCTGAAGCCCGAAGACATCGCAGAGGCCCTGATCGAACGCTCTGCGATCTACGATCGCATTCTTGCTTTCCTTGGTCAGCATGATGTCATCGCCTGTCCGATCTCGGGCCTGTTCCCACTGCCTTGGGAAAACGAGTATCCGCCGGAAGTCGCCGGTGTTCCCAGCCGTGACTATCTCGATTGGCTGAAGTTTACCTTTCCAGCATCGCTGTGTGGGCTTCCTGCTCTTGCCCTGCCGCTTGGACGGAACAAAGACGGGATGCCATTTGGTGTTCAGTTGATTGGTCAGCCAAGGGGCGAAGGACGTTTGTTGCAGATTGCCCGTGCGATTGAGGAATCTCTGGCACTGGGTCAGGTTCCCGTAGACCCGAACGTCACACACTGAGGTCAACCAAGCTCTCTCGAACATCGGCGAGAGGCTATCGCCCTTTTCGCGACAGTTCGATGCGTGCTTCGAGCACCGCCATGTCCCGAATGATACGGCGGCGTTCGTCCCGATCTGAGTTATCCATCAGTTCTTCGCGAAGCCGCCTCAGTTCTTGCGAAATGCTGACGATCTCGGGCACCGCACCGTTGTCTTTGAGAATGCGGTTCAGCACGGCATTTTCCGGATCGTCGCAGCGCGGCAGAGGTTTGCCAGAGCCCGGCAAATCATCGAACGCGCCGTCTTTTTCGGCGGCTCGTATCTTGGCGTTGATCAAGTCTATCAGCGGATGATCCATGGTCCGCTTTGTGCCACGAGGCGGGATAAACGAAAAGACCCGCAAAGACGCTGCGTCAATTCATGCGTTCCCCAGCGTTCATGCCCCTTGCGCGAAAGCAGATAGCTTTCCAAACTGCCTAGGATAAGATGACTAACGGGCCAACCAAACAAGAGCCCAAGCCAACGATATGGGAGGAAACGGCCGATGACCTATGCAGGGATCGCCGATAGGGATGCAATTCAGGGCGAAATGCCTTGGGCGGAACGGGATGTACCGCAAACGCTTTGGGGACAACTCAGCAAAACAGCTGACGCTTTTCCGGATAGACCCGCGATCAGTTATCAGTTGCTGTCCGGCCCAACCGATAAGGCCGAAACCCTGTCCTGGCGGCAGCTGAAAGAGGGAACAGCGCAGGCTGCAAACCTTTTTCGTTCGCTGGGTGTGCAGGAAGACGATGTCATCGCCTACGTTCTGCCAAATGCCAACGAAACCATTCTGACATTGCTGGGCGGCGCCGTCGCAGGAATCGTTAACCCGATCAACCCACTGTTGGAGCCCGAACAGATCGCGTCGATCTTGCGCGAAACCAACGCCAAGGTTGTCGTGACCCTGAAGCCTTTTCCCAAAACAGACGTTCCTCAGAAGGTCGCCGAGGCGGTGCGCCATGCGCCCAATGTGCAGACGGTTCTGCAAATCGACCTGAACCGCTACCTGACACCACCCAAAAGCTGGATTGTCCCGCTGATCAGGCCAAAGGTTTCCACCAACATTCATGCTGACATCAAGGATTTCTCGAAAGAGATGAAGCGCCAGCCAAAGACGCTTCAATTTGATGACAGCACCGGCGACCGGATCGCAGCCTATTTCCACACCGGCGGCACCACCGGGATGCCCAAGGTCGCGCAGCACAAATATTCGGGCATGATCTACAACGGCTGGCTCGGCGCCCGTTTGTTGTTTGATGAGACCGACAGCATCATGTGTCCGCTGCCCATGTTCCATGTTTTTGCGTGCCACGTGATCCTGATGGCCGCGTTGTGTTCGGGAGCGCACGTGGTGTTCCCGACGCCGCAAGGGTATCGCGGCGATGGCGTGATGGACAATTTCTGGAAGCTCTGCGAGCGCTGGAAGATCAGCTTTGTGATTACGGTGCCAACGGCTGTTTCCGCGCTGATGCAGCGCAAGGTGGATGCTGACATCTCTACCGTGAAAACCGCCTTTTCCGGTTCTGCGCCCATGCCGATGGAGTTGTTCAAGCGGTTTGAAGAAGCCTGCGGGGTTACGATCTGCGAAGGCTATGGTCTGACCGAAGCAACATGCCTCGTCTCGGTGAACCCGGTGGACGGCCTGAAGAAGGTTGGGTCTGTCGGCATCTCGCTGCCATATACCGAGGTGAAGATCATCAACGAAGTGGACGGCGCGCCGGTTGAATGCGGCCCTGACGAAGTCGGTGAAATCTGCATTTCCAATCCAGGCGTTTTCGCCGGCAATACCTACACAGAGGCCGATAAGAACGTTGATCTGTTCCACTACGGAACGCATCTGCGCACCGGCGATCTGGGCCGCGTGGACGAAGACGGTTATCTGTGGATTACGGGCCGGGCCAAGGACCTGATCATTCGCGGCGGACACAACATCGATCCAGCCGAAATCGAAGAAGCGCTGGTTACCCATCCCGCCGTGGCGATGGCAGGTGCAATCGGCCAGCCCGATGCGCACGCGGGTGAATTACCCTGTGCGTTTGTCGAACTGGTCGAAGGTGGACAGGTCACCGAGGAAGAATTGCTAGAGCACTGCAAGGTTCACGTTCATGAACGTGCGGCGCAGCCAAAGCACATGACCATTCTACCTGAACTGCCCAAGACAGCTGTCGGCAAAGTCTTCAAACCTGACCTGCGCAAAAACGCGATCACACGTGTCTACAACGCCGCGCTTGAAAAAGGCGAATGCCCTGCGCGTGTTGTTGGCGTGACCGACAGCAAGAAGCGGGGTCTCGTGGCTCAGGTCGAGGCGAATGGCGCCAGTGCAGAGGACGTGAGCAAGATCTTGGGCGATTTTGTGCGCCCATGGGAATGGGCCGAAGCTGAACAGGCAGCCTGATCTGGAATATTCCGGGGCCTGCGCTCCGGAATTCACCTTGGGGACAACGCGAAGGGGGGCGAAATTCGCCCCCTTTTTTCGTGTGTCGCAAGCAACCATCAAAAACCGGCTGGTCCCCTACCAGATGCCGGCCCTTGCCCTTGAACCGCCCTGCCCTCTGCGGCACTGTCCGCACACTGACAGGAGCACGCATGGTCACGGTCCAGCAACAATACGAAGCCTTTCCGTACCCGGAACGCGATCCCAAGGACGAAGCGAAACGGCTGATTATGGGATCTCCTTCTCATCCGCTCGAAATGGATCATTTCCTGTGGGGCGGCCGGCGGGATTGGTCAAAACCCCTGCGCGCACTTGTGGCTGGCGGTGGCACTGGCGATGGACTGATCCAACTGGCCCAGGTTCTGACCTCTGCAGGCAAACCCTTTGAGATCACATATGTTGATCTGTCCAAAGCCTCACGCGCCGTGGCAGAGGCCCGCGCCAAGACAAGAGGTCTGAAGGGCATCTCCTTTCACACCGGTTCTTTGCTGAATGCTTCGGACTATGGGCAATTCGACTACATTGATTGCTGCGGTGTGCTGCATCATCTGCCCGATCCCGCCGCAGGTTTCGCAGCCTTACGCGCGGCCTTGGCCCCCGGCGGCGGCCTTGGATTCATGGTCTACGCGCCCTATGGCCGGTCAGGGGTTTATCCTCTGCAAGAGGCTTTTGGCGCGCTCTTTGACGGATTGCCGCCCCAGGAACGCTTGGACGCTGCAAAATCCATCGTAGAGGCTCTGCCCGATGGGCATCCGTTCAAAGCGAATATCAACCTTGGTGACCATCACGCATCAGACGCCGGGTTCTACGATCTGCTTTTACATGGGCAGGACCGCTCCTATTCGGTTAGCGAACTTCTGGACGTATTGGACCAGACCGGTTGGCGCCTACAAAGCTTTGCAACGCCCGCTCTGTACGATTTAGCCCGAATGACCGATCGGCCAGATACCATGCGCGATGCAGTGGCCATGGCCATCGCGGAAAAGC
>JAHDIS010000008.1:51240-58219 GCA_020630695.1 Paracoccaceae bacterium
GTTCAGGTTGGCTACGCCCTGCCCGCCGACGACAAAACGCCTATTGCCAACGGCCGCAAACGGACCGTTATCCCGCATCTGCGCGGCGTGCAGCCCAAAGCCTTGGCTCAGGCCGTCGCCCAAGGCAAACCGATCCCGGTCCGCATGAAGGAAGCTCAGGCCAACCTTCGCCTGCCCAAACGTGCCGCCCCCTTGATCGCTGCTATCGACGGGCGCCGGGATCTGTCGCAGATCGCACAATCGGCGGGATTGGATACCCTCGCATTCGGAGCCTTGTGGACCCCGGTCGAAAAAGAACTCTGTGATTGGGGCCTGATGCTTTATTCTGATCTGGGCAAACGCGTGTAGGAGATCAGCCCGATGTGCGGACGATTTGCAGTGACATTGCCAAGCGATGCAATGGCCCAACTGTTTTCGGCACAGCCTGCGAATGATCTTCCTGACGTGCCAAATTACAATGTCTGCCCCACCAATCTCGTCCATACGATTAGCATTCAGGGCGACCAAAGACGTCTTGCGCCGATGCGCTGGGGCTTTCTGCCGCACTGGTACAAGGCAACCAATGCGGGCCCTCTACTGATCAACGCACGCAGTGAAACGATTGCAGAGAAACCAGCATTCAAGGCCGCCTGCCGCGAAAGGCGTTGTCTGATCCCGGCCACCGGTTTTTACGAATGGACAAAAGACGAGGAAGGCAACCGGCTGCCTTGGTACATTTTTCCAGAACAAGATCATCCGCTGGTCTTTGCCGGGGTCTGGCAGGATTGGGAACGCGATGGCCAGTCCTTGAGAACCTGCGCAATCGTGACCTGCGCGGCCAATCAGACCATGTCCCGGATTCATCATCGAATGCCGGTTATCCTCAAAGAACCGGATTGGGCGAAATGGCTGGGCGAGGAAGGGCATGGCGCAGCCACTCTGATGACCGCGGCCGCCGAGAATGCCCTGTCGTTTTATCGCGTCGGAACCGAGGTGAATTCCAATCGGGCCAGTGGTGCGGCGCTTTGCGCACCGATTGACGCATGAAGTTCCCCGATCTGCTTGACCCCGGCGCGGCGCTGTCCTAATTCTGCGCGCAGCGCGGGCGTTGTGTAATGGTAAGACCCTTGCCTTCCAAGCAAGAGATACGGGTTCGATTCCCGTCGCCCGCTCCAACCCTCCCAGAACATCCAATTTCGTACGCTTCAACCCGGGCGCGGCAATCCTGAGCCTTGACGCCCTGCGCTGGCATGGCAAAACAGCTTAATGCAAGGAACAGGAGGCTGAATGGCCCGAGGAGACGCTGCGGCGCACGCAACCGAAGAGCGGGAAAAATCCCGTAAGCTGGGATCGCTCTCTGCGCTCTGGCCATTCATGAAGCCGTACCGCGCGCTGATGGCAGCGGCGATTCTCGCTTTGGTGGCGACAGCCTGTATCTCATTGGTCCTGCCTTTGGCGGTTCGACGGGTGGTTGATAATTTCAACGTCAAATCCGGCGAATTGCTGAACTTGTACTTTGGGGCCGCCCTCGCCATTGCGGCGGCGCTCGCGTTGGGCACTGCGTTGCGCTACGCGCTGGTCACGCGTTTTGGCGAGCGGGTGGTCGCAGACATCCGCAAGGCAACATTTGACCGCGTGATTTCATTGTCGCCTGCATTTTTTGAACGCACCATGACAGGCGAGGTTCTGAGCCGGATTACAACGGACACCACGTTGATCCTCTCGGTGATCGGATCGTCCATTTCCATCGCTTTGCGCAATGTGCTGCTTTTCATTGGTGGCTTGGTCTTGATGCTGTTCACCTCTGCGAAACTCACGGGTTTGGTGTTGCTGATCGTGCCCGCAGTGATCGTTCCGATCCTCGTTCTGGGCAGGCGTCTGCGTGTGCTGAGCCGCGAGAACCAAGACTGGATCGCACAGAGTTCGGGCAACGCATCAGAGGCGCTGACTTCGGTACAAACCGTTCAAGCTTACACCCACGAAGCCATTTCGAAGGGCGCGTTTTCAGAAGTAACCGAAAAGAGTTTTGATGCCGCGCGACGCCGCATTTGGACACGGGCACTGATGACGGCCATCGTTATTTTCCTCGTGTTCACAGGCATCGTCGGTGTGCTTTGGATCGGTGCCTGGGATGTGCGCGCGGGCGGCATGACGGCGGGGACATTGATTCAGTTCGTGATCTATTCGGTCATGGTCGCAGGCGCTGTCGCGGCCCTGTCCGAAGTGTTCGGGGAACTCCAGCGCGCCGCAGGTGCAACCGAACGGCTGGTCGAATTGCTTAATGCCGAAGACACCGTGCAAGACCCCGCACAGCCCAAGACGTTGCCCAGCCCGGTTCGGGGTGAGATCAGTTTTGACAACGTCGGCTTCACCTATCCATCCCGACCCGACGTCGCGGCATTGGATGCCGTTGATTTGACAATCGAGCCGGGGGAAACCGTAGCGCTGGTCGGCCCGTCTGGCGCCGGCAAGACAACCGTCATTCAGATGATCCAGCGGTTCTATGACCCGCAAAGTGGCGCGGTGCGAATCGACGGGCACGCGCTGACCGATATGGCCCGGCAGGATTTTCGCCGTCACATCGCATTGGTCCCACAAGACCCGGTCATCTTTGCCGCCTCGGCTCGGGACAACATCCGCTTTGGCCGTCCGGATGCCAGCGACGCAGAGATCATGGCCGCCGCACAGGCAGCGGCTGCGCACGAATTCCTGTCCGACCTTCCAGAAGGCTATGACACCTGGCTGGGGGAACGCGGTGTGATGCTGTCCGGTGGTCAGAAACAGCGCGTCGCAATTGCGCGGGCAATCTTGCGCGATGCGCCAATCCTGCTGCTGGACGAGGCGACCTCGGCTTTGGATGCCGAAAGTGAACGGGCGGTTCAGGCCGCAGTAGATACCTTGGCACAGGGGCGGACCACCGTGATCGTCGCGCACCGCCTTGCGACGGTGAAAAAAGCGGACCGGATTATCGTCATGGATCAGGGACGCGTCGTCGCCACAGGCGAACACGATGCGCTGGTTGCCGAAGGTGGGCTTTATGCACGGCTTGCCCGGTTGCAGTTTACTGACGGCGTGGCCGCCGAGTAGTCCAGCACTTCAGTCGAAACAGGACAAAAAAGCCCCGCGCACAGAGCAACCTGAGCGCGGGGCTTTTTGTTTGCGTCTGACGACCTGTCAGCTGGGCGAATTACCCGCGCAGCACGCCACCTGTGGCCTTGCCTACCTTTTCGATAATCTTGGCAGCGACAGCCTCAATATCTTTTTCCTTCAGCGTTTTGTCCGATGGTTGCAAACGCACCGTAATCGCCAGAGACTTCTTGCCCTCACCCAACGACCCACCAATGAATTCGTCGAACAAACGGACGTCTTCGATCAGCGCTTTGTCCGCACCTGCAGCCGCGTTCATCAGATCCAATGCCTGCACGTCATCGTTCACAACAAAGGCAAAATCACGCTCGACAGCCTGCAGATCGCTCATGACCATCGCACCGCGGCTGGCCCCGCTCTTTCTGGGCAGTGGCACTTCCTCTGGCCAGATCGTAAAGGCAACCGCAGGGCCCTTCACATCCAGTTCGCGCAGCACTTTGGGGTGCAGTTCCCCAAAGATACCCAGCACTTTTTTAGGGCCAAGGCACATCTTGCCATGGCGTCCGGGGTGCCACCATTCGTTGGCGCCGCGCAAGATCTGCATCTTGGCAGGTGCACCGATGGCCGAAAGCACAGCTTCTGCGTCGGCTTTGGCATCATAGAGATCAACGGGCCGCGATGCCCCATGAACATCCTTTGGACCGGTGCGCCCGACCAAAAGGCCTGAAATCAGCAGGTGCTGTTCTTCTGGCTCGCCTCCGTGGAATGCGGCGCCCACTTCGAAAAGGGCCATATCCATGTAGCCGCGCGCCTGATTGCGTGCTGCGGCTTGTAACAGTCCAGGCAAAAGGGCCGGACGCATATGGCTCATTTCCGAGCTGATCGGGTTGGCGAGCATGGTCGCATCGTCGCCACCGCCAAACAGTTCAGCCGCTTTGCTGTCGATAAAGCTATAGGTCACGCATTCGTTGTAGCCGAGCGCTGCGGCCGTCCGCCGGGCAATCTGTTCGCGCTTTTGCATCGGAGACAGGATCGGACGCGGAACACCGGCTTGGACGCGCGCAAGTGGAACGCCCTGCAGCTTGGTCAGGGACGCAACGCGCGCAACCTCTTCGACGAGGTCAGCCTCGCCCAGCACGTCAGGCCGCCAGCTGGGGACATGCGCCATGGTGCCTTCCATTCTGAAACCCAAGGCCGTCAGTGTCTGACGCTGCTCTGCCTCAGGGATCTCCATACCAACCAGCGAGATGACGCGCTTTGCATCCAGTTTGTAGGCCCTCGACACGTCAGGCACTTCGCCCGCGACGATCATTTCGGATGCCTCGCCGCCCGCAACATCAAGGATCATGCTGACTGCCAGATCGAGGCCAGTCGGGGTAAAGGCCGGGTCGACACCACGTTCAAACCGGTACCGCGCATCAGAATTGATCTTGAGCGCCCGGCCCGTGTAGGCGATCTGCACAGGGTCCCAATAGGCGCTTTCAACGAACACATCGGTGGTGTCGTCCTGACAACCAGTTTCTTCACCCCCCATGATCCCGGCAAGGCTTTCCGGACCGTTCTCATCGGAAATGACCATCTGGCCTGCCTGCAAGGTGTAGGTCTTGCCGTCCAGCGCCAGAAGTTCTTCACCGCCCGCCGCGCGATGCACGCGCAGATCACCACTGACCTTTGCCATATCAAAGACGTGCAAAGGACGATTGCGATCGTAGGTGAAGAAGTTCGTCACATCGACCAGAAAATTGATCGGGCGCAGCCCAATGGCGCGCAACCGATCCTGCAGCCAGGCCGGGCTCGGGCCATTTTTGACACCACGAATGACGCGGCCGCAAAAGACCGGGCAACCATCAAGAGTGTCATCGTCGATGTGGACCGACAGAGGTGCAGCAAAGGACGCTTCAACCGATTTGGAGTCCTGTGCTTTCAGCGTCCCCAATCCGCGCGCCGCAAGATCGCGGGCGATGCCCTGAACGCCCAGCGCGTCCGGGCGGTTCGGCGTAATGGCGATTTCGATCACCGGATCAACCTTGGCTGGATCGTTTTCCGCAAGCCAATCGGTGAATTTCTGACCAACTTCGCCAGAGGGCAATTCAATGATGCCGTCGTGCTCATCAGACAGCTCCAGCTCGCGCTCTGACGCCATCATACCGTGGCTTTCCACACCGCGAATATTGCCAACCGACAGTGTCACGTCGATGCCGGGGACATAGTCACCAGGTTTGGCCAAAACGACCGTGATTCCCGCGCGTGCGTTTGGAGCGCCGCAAACAATTTGCTTTTCGCCCTCATCCGTTTCCACACGGCAGACCCGCAGACGGTCTGCATCAGGGTGCTGTTCGGCATGAACCACCTTGGCCAGCGTAAACTTGGCCAGCTTGGCCCCCGGATTTTCCACGCCTTCGACTTCGAGGCCCAGATCGGTCAGGGCTTCGGCGATTTCATCGACCGATGCGGTGGTGTCCAGATGGTCTTTCAGCCACGATAGGGTGAATTTCATGCGACTTGGCCTTCGGGTTGGATGCGTTGGTTGCGCAGTCCTTACCGGATCGGCGGGAAGGTGAAAAGAGGCTGCGACAAGCCGGCAATTCTACTGCAGCCGCAGACTGTGCGGTCGGGCCAATCAAAGTCTGGCCCCAGTTATAAAATTCGCGGGGTTTTGGGCCCAAGGTTGTGGTCTCATCGAAAAAGGCCCCGCATTTCTGCGGGGCCTTTTCTGATTTTCATAAGTGCAGACGATTACTCGTCGCCGCCCTTCAGAGCTGCGCCAAGGATATCGCCGAGCGATGCGCCGGAGTCGGAGGAACCGAACTGTTCGACGGCCTCTTTCTCTTCTGCGATCTCGCGTGCCTTGATCGACAGACCCAGACGACGGGTCTTGGAGTCGATGTTGGTGACGCGCACGTCGACCTTGTCACCGGTGTTGAAGCGCTCTGGGCGCTGCTCGGCACGGTCACGCGACAGATCGGAGCGGCGGATGAAGGACTTCATGCCTTCGTATTCCACTTCGATGCCACCATCTTCGATTGCGGTCACTTCGACGGTGATCACGGAGCCGCGCTTTACGCCGCCAACCGCGTCCGCGAACTTGTCGCCGCCCAGGTTCTTGATCGAGAGCGAGATACGCTCTTTCTCAACGTCCACTTCGGAGACAACGGCCTGAACCATGTCGCCCTTGCGGTATTCCTGGATGGCTTCTTCGCCGCGCTGATCCCAGCTGAGGTCGGAGAGGTGAACCATACCGTCGATCTCGCCTTCGAGGCCGATGAACAGACCGAATTCGGTGATGTTCTTGACTTCGCCTTCGACCTGCGTGCCCTCGGGGTGTGTTTCTGCAAACACTTCCCATGGGTTGCGCTGGGTCTGCTTGAGACCAAGGGAAACGCGGCGCTTGGAGCCGTCGATTTCCAGAACCATGACGTCCACTTCCTGCGAGGTGGAAACGATCTTGCCGGGGTGCACGTTCTTCTTGGTCCAAGACATCTCGGAGACGTGAACCAGACCTTCAACACCGGGCTCGAGCTCAACAAATGCACCGTAATCGGTGATGTTGGTCACGCGACCTTTGTGGACCGACGACAGTGGGTACTTGGCGCCAACCAGATCCCATGGATCTTCCTGCAGCTGCTTCATGCCGAGGCTGATGCGGTGCGTGTCTTTGTTGATCTTGATAACCTGAACCTTGACCGTCTCGCCGATCGTGAGGATCTCGGAGGGGTGGTTCACACGGCGCCATGCCATGTCGGTTACGTGCAGAAGGCCGTCTACGCCACCAAGGTCCACGAAGGCACCGTATTCGGTGATGTTCTTGACGACACCGTCCACAGCCTGACCTTCGGTGAGGTTGGCAATGACTTCGGCGCGCTGTTCGGCACGGCTCTCTTCGAGGATCGCGCGGCGCGAAACAACGATGTTG
>JAHDIS010000008.1:58229-82984 GCA_020630695.1 Paracoccaceae bacterium
CTGGAACGGCTGCTTCAGACCCATCAGCGGGCCAGCGTCGCGCACGGGGCGCACGTCAACTTGCGAGCCGGGCAGGAAGGCTACGGCGCCGCCGAGGTCGACTGTGAAGCCACCTTTGACGCGGCCGAAGATCGCGCCTTCGACGCGTGCATCGTCGGCATAGGCCTTTTCCAGACGATCCCAGGCTTCTTCACGACGCGCCATCTCACGCGAGATGACAGCTTCGCCGCGGGCGTTTTCAGCCGAACGGAGGAAGACTTCTACCTCATCGCCAACAGCGATTTCGGGCGCTTCACCGGGATTTGCGAATTCTTTGAGTTCGACACGGCCTTCCATTTTGTAGCCGACGTCGATGATGGCTTGTCCCGCTTCGATTGCGATGACTTTACCTTTGACAACAGACCCTTCTTCGGGTGTGTCCATTTCGAGGCTCTCGTTCAGGAGGGCTTCGAATTCTTCCATAGTTGCATTAGCCATGTGGCGTCTATTTCCTTACATCTAGGTTTTACTGGCCGAGCGGTTGTCTCCGCCGGTCTTAGGGTTTCGTTGGTCAGACGGTCCGCAAAGCAAAGAGGGCCGGTAGACCCCGACCCTGCTCGATTCTTGTGCTTGCGGCGTTACCGCCTTGTCGACAGCGCGCGTATACGCAAAGGCCGGACCGATTTCAAGTCATAACGGCCCTTGTGCAGAAGGGCCTGATCCCCATTCCAGCCAGCGCCGTTCAGCCGGTGACAAGACCGCATCGACGACATCGCCGTAGGCCGCCAGATCATCTTCTGTCAGGATGCCTTCCCACTTGTTGCAGCTTGCACTGTCGAAAAACCCTGTATCATTGCGCCAAAACGCATGCCCGGCAGACGGCGTGAATCTGGCCGCATTGGCCCTCATGCTGTCGAACCGCGCCGCGTCCGCGATTGCATCCATCAAATCAGGGGCGTGACTGATCCCCGTATGCTTTGCGATCTGCGCAACGGCCCCGGGCAGATCATGCAACATGTCTGCATAGTGCAGGCAGATAAGGTTTTCGCGTTCTTTCCGTGCCAGAGTTGCGCGGAAATGGTCCAAGATCAAAGGCAACCCCAGATGATCGCGATCGTTGACCAGAAAGGCTTGGAAGCTCTCTCTTGGGTCTTCTGGCATCGGATTTAAACCTACGTCATGCGCAATGTTCGCCATATGCTTTCGCGACGAAAAATGAACATCGATCGGATGTCGATAGACGGTGATGTAACGCAGCGCATCCCAATAGGGGATACAGTCAAACGGCGAATGGGACTTCACCTGCCGGCGATGGTCCTGCGCATCAAGGCGCTCCATAACCTCGTCAAACGGGCGTACCGCTATGTCTATCCACGGTGATTTGGTCGACGTTTGCGCATCCACACCGGGATCGCCGGAAATCAGCATGGCCAGAATCCCCTGCATCCAGGTGGTGCCGGATTTCGGCGGTGTGCAAACGACAATATCCCCTTCACGCGGACGAAAACCCTGCCATCGGCTGGAGTCATTGATCGGGTCACGAAAAATGCGGCTTGCGGGTTCGGCAGGTGCAATCATGCGATAAGCAAGGCTCAGCAGAACCGTTCCGGACCGATCCATTGGTCTTCTGTGTACCGGTCGCCATAGGCCCATCCGATCGGAAGGATTTCGTCAATACGCGCCAGAACATCAGGCGTCAGGGTGATCTGTGTACCGCGCACCAGATCGCGAAAGTGAGACACCGACCGGGTGCCCGGGATGGGCAGCACATGGTCACCACGCGACACCAGCCATGCGATGGCCAGCGCAGCTGTCGGCTCACCCAGTTCGGCTGCCAAATCGCGCAACGGCTGGGTCAGGCGCAGGTTCACGTCATAGTTCGGCTCAATAAAGCGCGGGTTGGTCCCCAGAAATGGCAGGGAGGGGATCACATCTTTTGACAGCGGGTCATCCGTCAGTAGTGAACGGCCAACCGGGGAAAAGGCGACCAAGGTAGTTCCCAGTTCGGCACAGGTTTGCACCAGACCCATTTCAACGAAACGCGTGGACAAAGAATACTCGGACTGAACAGCCGCCACGGGTGCAACAGTCCGGGCGCGGCGCAGTGAACTGGGGGCGATTTCAGAAAAGCCAAAGGCTTTGATCTTGCCCTTTTCCTGCAATCCAACGAGCGATTGAGTCACCTCTTCGATCGGGCGTTCTGCCTCACGCCGATGCACATAAAACAGGTCTACGCAGTCCAAGCCCATCAGAGCCAGTGACTTGTCCAGTTCAGCTTCAAGATGCTCGGCCGAATTATCGTATTTGCGGTTTCCATCCGCGTCCCGAGAGATGCCGGCCTTGGTCGCCACATGAAAATGATCACGTGCCTCAGGGCGTTGTTTGAAGAACTGCCCAATGGCCTTTTCGGAGCGGCCCATTCCATAAACATTGGATGTGTCGATATGGGTCACGCCCTGATCCATAGCCTCAGCCAGAATCGCGTAGGAGTTTTCTTCCGTCGTGGGGCCATAGAATTCAGCAAAGCTCATGGCGCCAATGCCCAGACACGACACCATTGGGCCACCCGGACCGATTTGAACCTGCTTCATTCTGCGTCTCCCTACGTTATCGCCTGGCGTCGATTGCGGCCCTTGCTGCTGACACGGCATCTTCGATGGTCATCTCGGACGTGTCGATTTGCAAGGCATCTTCTGCCGGACGCAGGGGCGCGTCCGCACGCCCCATATCGCGCGCATCCCGTTCCCGCACATCAGACAGAACCGTATCATAGTCCACGTCCATGCCCTTTTCGACAAGCTCTGCATGCCGACGACCGGCCCGCACTTCGGGGCTGGCGGTGACAAAGAGTTTCACGTCGGCGTCCGGGCAAATGACCGTGCCGATGTCCCGGCCATCCAGAACGGCGCCCCCTGAGCGGCGCGCAAATGCTCGCTGGAAATCCAGCAAAGCCTGTCGCACTTCGGGAATAACGGCAACCTTGGAAGCGGCTTGTGCAACCGCAGGTGTCCGCAATGCATCGCCATCCAGATCTTCCGCCCTCAGGCTGCGCGCGGCCTCAATGGGTTCAACACCGTTCAGCATCTTCTTGCCAACCGCACGGTACAGCAGGCCCGTGTCCAGATGCGCATACCCGTAGAATTCGGCCAACTGGCGACTGATGGTGCCTTTGCCACTCGCGGCCGGTCCATCTATTGCAATGGTGAAACCCATGGGGCCGCTCCTTTCAGTTGTCGTCGCCTACCCTATTCAGCTTCATAAACGAAAGCAGGAGAAAAGGCAGGGGCACCGGACGATCCGGCCTGTGCGATCAGTTCCAAAAGCGGCCAATCGTCATCGTATTCATCCGGACTGGCTTCGGCGCTTTCACGCAGGTCTTCGAGGCTTTTCAACCGAACATTGCTGTCGCGCAGAACCTCCAGCAATTCAGCCAGCGCCTCCTCCGGCGTTCCCGGAGCGGTCGCGAGCACCAGCTCACCAGCGTAGGGCTCTGGCCCCTCCATCGCCGGGTCATACACGTCCATCACCACCGCACAAACGCCGCTTGGCGTGTCAACGCCCCATGGCTCAAAGCTGTAGGCTTCGCTCGATACCAATTCCCCGTCGCGGCTGCCGTCGATCATGGCCGGCATGCCCGCTGGAAAGGGAAAATGTTCGTCAAGGAAAGCCTCGGCAGGTCCGGCATGACCAATACGCAACAACCGGCAACCTTGATCGGCGATCGCTTCGACCACATCCCCCAGCGCCTGCTCCAAGGACTCTGCATGATGCACAAAGAGGCGGGCTTCGCCGCCATAGGTTCCGGCACCAGCCATTTGGGCCGGCCCCAGAGGATCGAACAGATGCAGGCTTACGTAATAAGGGCGCACCTGATTACGTCCTGTCGATGCGAGCGCCCAGCCCGGACATCAACGATTCAAAGATGGGGAAGGACGTAGCAATAGGGCCGCCGTCATCGACAGAGACCGATGCATTGGATGCAAAGCCCAAGATCAGGAAGGACATGGCAATCCGGTGGTCCAGATGGCTCTTGGCGGTCACGCCGCCCGGCACATTGCCAAAACCGAGGCCATGTACTGTCCACCAGTCTTCCCCTTCGTCCACCTGCAGCCCCGCTGCCCGCAGACCTGTTGCCATAGCGTCAATGCGATCGCTTTCCTTGACGCGCAGCTCTTTGACGCCCGGCATATGCGTCTTGCCTGCCGCAAAGGCGGCCACTACCGACAGGATCGGATATTCATCAATCATCGAAGCCGCACGTTCAGCCGGCACCTCGATGCCTTGCATGTCAGGCGAGAATTTGGCCCGCAGATCCGCGACAGGCTCACCGCCTTCTTCGCGCATGTTCTCAAACGTCAGATCGGCGCCCATATCCTGCAACGTGTAGAAAAGCCCCGCACGGGTTGGGTTCAGGCCAATGTTGGGCACCAGCACGTCCGACCCTTCGGTGATCAGGGCAGCGCAGACCGGGAAAGCCGCACTGGAGGGATCGCGCGGCACAATTATTGTCTGTGGACGCAATTCCGGCTGACCCTGAAGCGTGATGACATGGCCCTCGGCCGTGTCTTCGGTTGCAATGGTTGCGCCAAAGCCTGCCAGCATCCGTTCAGAATGATCGCGGGTTGCTTCGCGTTCAATCACCACGGTTTCGCCCGGTGCATTCAAACCGGCCAGCAATACGGCAGATTTCACCTGCGCAGAAGGCACCGGCGTTGTGTAGCGTACGGACAATGGATCAGATGCACCGACAATGGTCATCGGCAACCGGCCACCCGAACGCCCGTAAGAGCGCGCGCCAAACAGCGCCAACGGATCAGTGACCCGCGCCATCGGACGTTTATTCAAGCTGGCGTCGCCGGTAAATGTCGCAGCGATCGGGCTGGTTGCCATTGCGCCCATGATCAGCCTGACACCAGTGCCCGAGTTCCCACAATCAATGACTTGCGATGGCTCGGCAAAGCCGCCGACGCCGACGCCATGAACATGCCACGTATCGTCGATCTTTTCGATCTCGGCACCGAAGGCCTGCATCGCCTTGGCTGTGTCCAGTACATCCTGCCCTTCGAGCAATCCTGTGACCTTTGTTTCCCCGACTGCAAGCGCGCCAAGGATCAGGGATCGATGCGAGATCGACTTGTCACCCGGCACATCAGCCTGCCCTTGCAAAGGGCCGGATTTATGCGCGGTCATAGGGATCGGAGCGCCGTGGGATGACATGGGCAAGCCTCACTGAATTGGGTCGGGCGGGTGATAGACCAGCGGTTTGGGTCTGTCCATGGCGGTTTGCAAAACGGCTACAACGCGCATGAAAAAACCGGCGCTGTTCCCGCGCCGGTTTGAAGAAATCTTTCGGCTTCGGGGCTTAGCGCAGGCGAGCCTGCGTATAGCCCACACCATGCACCGCTGCGAGCGCTGCGTTGGCCTGACCACCGTTTGCGTAAGGGCCGACAACAAGGCTGCGCATGGTTTTTCCATTGCGCTTTACTGTCCCCATTTTCACGGGCAACCCTGCCGAGGTCAGACGCCCCGCTGCGGCCCGTGCTTTGGCTTCTGTGGTGAAAAGCCCGATCTGGACATAGCGCGACTTGCCGGCGACAGGCTTGGGCGCAGACCGTGTTGCCACAACGGGTTCACGCTGCGCGGCACCCTTGGTCGAAACGTAGGCCGCCTGCGCGTCAGCCGCGCGGCCGACGATAACCGGATCTTTGACTTTGTGCCGACGGACCTGAGTGACAAGCTTGCGCGGCACGGTGTTCGTCCAGACCTGCTGGGTTGCATAGTAACCGTCAACAGATTGGTTGGCACGATGCGGGTTCAGGCGGTCGTCATCCCAGGCAGGCCGATAGCCTTCAGGCACATAGGTTGTCTTGGCTGTCAGCGTGCGCTGTTCGTAGACATGACGCGGAACAATCCGGGTGTTGCCGTTCAGGTTCAGGTTGCTGCCCTGCCAGCTTCCGCCGCGGTAGACGTTTTTACCGTTACCCGCGGGTTCGCCGCGGCGCAGGATTGTCACGTGGGGCGCCTTTTGAGGACCGCAGCGAACCGCAAGGGTCTGGCCATCAACCACACGGGTTGTCTGGCCGTTCTTGCAGGCACGGTACGGTGCGACGTCAACCATGCGGCCCGTAGCCACCGGCGCCTTCTTCACCATGCGCTTTGGCGCAACAGCGACTTTTGGCGCGGGCGCAGCTGGTGCGACCGTCGGAACGCGACGCACCACGCGTGGCGGCTGCGCTGCCTGCGGTTTGGAAGCGGGCGCGCGGGTCACCGTTCTTTGAACTTTGGTCTTTTTGGGCACAAGCGTGGGCGTTGGGGCCGCCTCTGGCTTGGGTGTCAACTTGGCCGCAGCAACAGCCGCTGGCGCTGGGGCCGGTGCAGGCGCTGCATCAAGTGTAATCTGAACCGGCTTTTGAACGCTCGGCGCTGGTCCAGAAGCCGTTGCGCCGGCGAAACTCGGCTTTTGACCGCAGATCGCTTTGCGCTGGCGCGAAACACGTGGCACCCATGTGACCGCTCCGTCAAAACCGGCGCGGACGAACACGCAGCCGTTGTTGTCGACGAACTGTCGGCCTCTATAACCTTCAGGCGGGAAGTTGACCGGGACGCCGACGCCCCGCTCCTGCGCTGTTGCCGCCCCGGAAACAATCCCGAGGCTGGATGTGAATAGTGCGATAATCGTTAACGATTTCAAAGTCATGTCTGCCCCCACAGATGCAGTGGGTAACATGCCCTATCCGTAACGTCCTGTAAAGACTACAGAATTGCCACAATTTTGACACAATCTGTTTTCACTTCGTTCCAAACATGCGGTCTCCGGCGTCGCCAAGCCCCGGAACTATATACCCTTTTTCGTTCAGACGATCATCCAGCGAAGCGGTGACGATTGGCACGTCCGGGTGCGCTTCACGCATTCGTGCAACGCCTTCGGGCGCCGCCAAAAGGCAAAGGAATCGGATATCACGGCCACCCGCCTGCTTGACCAGATCAATGGCTGCAGCCGACGAGTTACCTGTCGCCAACATGGGATCAACGACAATGCACGCGCGGTCCCCGATCTGTGAAGGAAGCTTGTTGTAGTACTGAACAGGTTCGAGTGTTTCCTCGTCGCGGTACAGACCGACGAACCCAACACGCGCTGATGGAATAAGTTCGAGAATTCCATCCAGCAACCCGTTGCCCGCACGCAAAATGGAAACCAGCGCCAGTTTCTTTCCTTCAAGGACCGGAGCATCCATCGCACACATTGGCGTTTCAATCTGTCTCGAGGTCAGCGGCAAATCTCGGGTCACCTCATAGGCCAGTAAAAGGCTGATCTCGCGCAGCAACTGCCGAAACTCACTGGTCGATGTTTCGCAACGGCGCATCAACGTCAATTTGTGCTGGACCAAGGGGTGGTCAACGACGGTCAAATGATCGCTCATGATAGCTCCAGTTTCTTGGCTATGGTCTCGCGGGTTTGGTCATCACAGAATGCCGCGTCGATGGCGTTGCGCGTCAGGTCATCGAATACCGACGCATCCCAGTTAAAGCACCGGGCCAGATCGCCATACTCTTTTTCCATCGTGGTGTGAAAAAAGGGCGGGTCGTCCGTCGAAACGGTAACTTTGACGCCGCGCTTGCGCAGCTGGTCGATGGGATGTTCAGCAAGGCTGCCATAAACGCCCAGAAATACGTTTGAGCCCGGACAAACCTCAAGCGTCACTTGTTTCTCGGCCAGCATGTCGACAACCGCCAGATCACCAATCGAACGAACTCCATGCCCGATGCGATCAACCCTCAGATCATCCACCGCTTCCCTGACCTCTTGGGGGCCGCGCCATTCACCCGCGTGACTGGTCAGTTTCAAACCGGCCTCACGCGCCATATCAAAGCTGTAGGCAAAGTCGCGCTGCTTGCCTTTGTTTTCGTCCCCGGCCATGCCAAAGCCAACCAACCAATCATCGGCTGTTTCGGCCGCGCACAGAGCGGCTGACTTGGCCTGTTCAGGCCCGAAATGACGAATGCAGGTGACGATCCCACGTAGTGTGACGCCCATTGTTCGTTCTGCGTGATCTGCCGCCTCACGGATCGCTGCGAGGTATTCACGCCACGCGCCCACGTCACCGCCGCCGCAGAAATCGGGCGATAGAAACGTCTCAGAGTACACCACCCCATTTGCCGCGCTTTGTTCGAGCACCGCAGTGCACAGGCGTGCAAAATCCTCGGGGGTTTTCAAAACGGAGGTGGCGGCCTCGTAGACGGACAGGAAGTGCACGAAATCACGATAGTCGTATGATCCATCCTCTCGAAAGATCCCGGACAAATCGACGTTCTTTTCTTTGGCCAGTCCACGGATGAACGACGGCGGCGCTGCGCCTTCAAAGTGCAGGTGCAGTTCTGCCTTGGGGCGCTTTGAGATGGCGTTCAGCGCTTCGTCGTTCAACGGCTCATTCGGGTCACGGTCCGTATTCAATCTGCGCTCCTGTCGTTTTGCCCACTGTCCGATGCAGAGGTTTCCTATTCATGAAACACCCTGAGAATGCAATTCGCAGTCACTGGGTTTGGACGCTGGCGGGTGTCGCTGGGACATCAACGCCCAAATGGTCAGCAACCCGCAAAGCAACGTCCGTAAAATTCATCTGGCCTAATGCGCCATGTCCCTGCCCGGCAATCAGCACAGGAACGCGTTCGCGTGTGTGGTCCGTGCCAACCCAAGTGGGGTCATTGCCATGATCCGCGGTGATCAGCATCATGTCACCGACACGCAACTGCATCAGCAATCGGCCCAGTTTCGCGTCGAACCATTCCAAGTGGCGGGCATAACCGGACACATCACGGCGGTGTCCGTACAGGCTGTCAAATTCGACAAAATTGGCAAAGGTCAGGCTGCCCTCTTCGGCATAGCGCACCCAGTGTTCCAGATGTTCCATCAAATCCGCATCCGGGCCTTTGCGCACGTCATCGATACCCTGCATGGAGAAGATATCACCGATCTTGCCGATGGCATGCACCGGGCGCCCGGCATCCTGCACCCAGTTGGTCAACACCGAACTAGGCGGCGTGATCGCGAAATCGCGCCTGTTTGACGTTCGTTGAAATGCTCCGGGCTCTCCGATGAAGGGACGTGCGATGACCCGGCCAACCTTCATCGCGTGAAGCATCGGAGCCAATCCGGCGCAAAGATCCATCAGCGCGCCAAGCCCAAAGCTTTGCTCATGGGCTGCAATCTGGAACACGCTGTCCACCGATGTATAGCAAATCGGCCAGCCTGATTTCAGATGTTCCGCGCCAAACTGATCGATCATAACGGTGCCAGAGCCGTGGCAGTTGCCCAGAATGCCATCGGTTCCGGCCAGTCTGCAAACCTCGGCGGTGACCTCGTCGGGAAAAGAGGGTGTCGATTTGGGAAAATAGTGCCAATCCCAAGGCACCGGCAGGCCTGCCAACTCCCAATGCCCGGACGGTGTATCTTTGCCTTGTGACTTCTCCGTTGCAGCCCCCCAAAGCCCGCCCGAAGGTTTGTTGGGCGCGTCAAAAGATGGGTCTGCCAGAGCCAAGGCATGCGACAGCCCAAGCGTATCCAGATTGGGAACCTTCAGCGGACCGCTGCGCCCGTCTTCGGCTTTTCCTGCCGCGCAGGCAGCGCGGATATGACCCAAAGTATTTGCGCCGGTGTCCGGAACATCACCGTTGAAAAAATCATGCGCGTCCGGCGCACCGCCGATTCCAACAGAATCCATGACCACGACAAATGCGCGGGTCACGCGATCCTCTCCTGCACCAATTCGGTCTTTTCCGGCTCTTGTCCGAGCCGGATAGCCTGACGGACGGCTGCTTCGGCGATATCGGCCTGTTCCAGCCGGGCAGCATGGATGCGTGCCAGGGGCTGACCCTTTTCCACACGCTCGCCAAGACGCACGACTTCTGACAGACCAACCATCGGGTTGATCTGATCTGTTTCGACCTGACGGCCTCCGCCCAGCGCGACAACCGCCAATCCAAGCGCTTCTCCGTCGATGGCCGACACCTGTCCGGATCGCTCCGCTTCCACGGCCCGGATCACCGGCGGTTCAGGCATGAAACGCTTCCAATCCTCGACAAAACTGATGGGGCCGCCCAATCCATAGACCATCCTGCCAAACCGATCAGCCGCAGCCCCGCTTGAAATCGCCTGTTCCAATTTGGTTTTACCGTCACTGATGCCACCGCTGGCCAGAACCTCGGCGCCAAGCGCTATCGACAATTCGTACAGCGGTCCCTTCTCGACCCCGGTCAGGACGCGCATCGCGGCATCCACTTCCAGAGCATTGCCCAGTGCCGGGGCCAAGGGCTCATCCATCCCAGTAATCAGAACCGATGTTTTACAGCCCGCGTCGTTTGCCGTATCCACCATGGCCTGACTGAGGGCGCGTGCCTCTTCAGCCGACTTCATGAACGCGCCCGTCCCGACCTTTACATCCAGAACCAGCGCCTCGAGACCAGCCGCCAGTTTCTTGGAAAGGATCGACGCGCAAATCAGATCAAGGCTTTCGACCGTGGCCGAGACATCCCGCACCGCGTAGAGCCGACGGTCCGCAGGCGCGATTTCGGCGTTTGCTCCGACAATGGCGCAGCCCACGTCTTTGACGACAGAACGAAACCGGCTTTCGTCAGGGTTTGTCATGTAGCCCGGAATCGCATCGAGCTTGTCCAGAGTTCCTCCGGTATGACCCAGACCACGGCCCGAGATCATGGGAACATAGACGCCACAGGCAGCCAGTGCCGGTGCAATCACCAAACTGGTGCAGTCACCCACGCCCCCTGTCGAATGCTTGTCAACCACAGGACCATTCAAATCCCATTGCATCACATGACCGCTGTCACGCATCGCCATCGTCAGCGCAACGCGGCCCTCATCACTCAGCCCGCGCAGACAGACGCCCATTGCAAATGCACCTGCCTGAGCATCACTGACCGAGCCGTCGGCCAAGCCCTTGGCAAACCAGCGCAAGGCATCGGCATCGACCGGCTCCCCTTTGCGCAAGCGCGCGATAACCTGACGAGCGTCCATCAGGTACGATCCATGTGCGAGGCAGAGAAAGCACCGGGCAATAGATCCGCCACCCGCATTTCCTGTTCGTCGCCATCAATCGTCGCAAGTGTGACGGTCACATCACTCTTGGCGAATTCAGCCAGTTTCTGTCGGCACCCGCCACACGGCGGAACGGGGTGTTCCGCATCTGCAATGACATAAGCTTCGAGGATTTCAGTCTCACCGGCGGCAACCATTGCCGCAATAGCGCCAGCCTCGGCGCAGGTGCCCTCGGGGTATGCAACGTTTTCGACGTTGCATCCGACATAAACCGCGCCGCTTGGCGCCCGCAATGCCGCGCCAACCTTGTACCGCGAATACGGCACGTAGGCATTTTCACGGACAGCCCGGGCTGCGTCCCTCAAAGACATGTACTCTCCCCCTCACAACTGAGTCGCCATGTTGCGAAGCACAGCAGGTGAATGCAAGGGCGACCCAGCGGTCGTTTTGGCTTTTGGCTTTCCAAACGACAGCCAACCCTGTAAGGCAAAATCCATCAGACAGTCGCGACGAAAAAATTTTGTTTAGTATTAAACTTATTTTTTGACGCGACAACGGGAGGCTACAAATGTCGGATACATCCAACGAATCCCTGCGTCAGGCGGCGCTGTTCTACCACGAGAACCCAAAGCCCGGAAAACTCGAGATCCGTGCCACGAAACCACTGGCGAATGGCCGCGATCTTTCACGTGCCTACTCCCCCGGCGTTGCCGAAGCCTGCCTTGAAATCAAGGCGGATGAGGCCAATGCTGCACGATATACTGCGCGCGGCAATCTGGTTGCCGTTGTCTCGAACGGCAGCGCTGTTCTCGGGCTTGGCAATATCGGTGCTCTGGCTTCGAAACCCGTGATGGAAGGCAAGGCTGTCCTGTTCAAGAAGTTTGCGAACATCGACTGCTTTGACATCGAAGTGAACGAGTCCGACCCAGAAAAGCTGGCCGAAATCGTCTGTGCGCTGGAACCAACGTTCGGCGCGATCAATCTCGAAGACATCAAAGCGCCTGATTGCTTTATCGTTGAACGGATTTGCCGCGAACGGATGAATATCCCCGTATTTCACGATGACCAGCACGGCACCGCCATTGTTGTTGGCGCAGCAGCGACCAATGCGTTGCATGTTGCAGGCAAGAATTTCGAGGATGTAAAAGTGGTATCGACCGGCGGCGGAGCAGCCGGGATCGCCTGCCTCAACATGCTTTTGAAGCTGGGCGTAAAACGCGAAAACATCTGGCTGTGCGACATCCACGGGCTTGTCTATGACGGCCGGGCCGAAGACATGAACCCGCAAAAGGCGGCTTTTGCGCAAGCATCTGACAAACGCACTCTGGACGAGGTGATTGACGGCGCAGATTTGTTCCTCGGCCTGTCCGGACCCGGAGTTCTGAAGCCGGAACAAGTAGGGCGCATGGCATCACGCCCGATCGTCTTTGCGCTGGCAAACCCGACACCCGAAATTCTGCCGGAACTCGCGCGCGAAGCCGCCCCGGACGCGATTATCGCAACTGGTCGCAGTGACTTCCCCAATCAGGTCAACAACGTCCTTTGCTTTCCGTTCATCTTCCGTGGAGCGCTGGACGTTGGTGCGACGGAAATCAACGACGCGATGCAGGTGGCCTGCGTCGAAGGCATTGCCGCGCTCGCCCGTGCCACGACAAGCGCCGAAGCAGCGGCCGCCTATCAAGGCGAGCAACTGACCTTTGGGGCCGACTACCTGATTCCAAAACCGTTTGACCCACGGCTGTCCGGCGTTGTTTCGACGGCTGTTGCAAGGGCCGCGATGGAAACTGGCGTGGCCAAACGCCCGGTCGCTGATCTGGATGCCTACAAGCACAAACTGGATGCATCCGTCTACAAATCCGCGCTCTTGATGCGCCCGGTCTTTGAGGCGGCGCGCACGGCATCGCGTCGCATCGTTTTTGCAGAAGGCGAAGACGAACGGGTGCTCCGCGCGGCGCAAGCCATCCTTGAGGAAACCACCGAGACACCGATACTGATCGGACGTCCCGAAGTCATCGAAGCCCGCTGCGAACGGCACGGGCTGGAAATCCGGCCGACCCGCGATTTCAAGATCGTCAATCCAAATGACGACCCGCGGTATCGCGACTACTGGGGCACCTATCACCAGATCATGGCGCGGCGCGGCGTGACACCGGATCTTGCCCGGGCAATCATGCGAACCAACACAACAGCCATTGGCGCCGTCATGGTTCAGCGCGGCGAAGCGGACAGCATGATCTGTGGGACATTTGGTGAATTCCGCTGGCATCTGAATTACGTCACGCAGGTGCTCGGGGATGAAGCGCATTCACCGCATGGCGCGCTGTCGATGATGATCCTCGAAGACGGGCCATTGTTCATCGCTGACACGCATGTCCATTCTCTGCCAACGCCGGATCAATTGGCGCAAACGGCCATCGGCGCTGCACGTCACGCCCGGCGTTTTGGTGTTGAACCGCGGATTGCCTTTTGTTCGCAGTCCCAGTTTGGCAATCAGGCCGAAGGGTCGGGTAAACGGCTGCGCGAAGCGATTTGCCTGCTCGACGCGATGGAGACTGATTTCCAATACGAAGGCGAAATGAATCTGGATGCCGCGCTTGATCCTGACCTGCGCGACCGTTTGTTGCCCGGCGGACGTCTGCAGGGCCCGGCCAATGTTCTGATCTTCGGTCACGCGGACGCTGCCTCTGCCACACGAAACATCCTCAAGATGAAAGCCGGCGGTCTCGAGGTCGGACCCATTCTGATGGGTATGGGCAATCTGGCACATGTGGTGACGCCGGGCATCACGGCACGCGGATTGCTGAACATGGCAGCCATCGCCGGGACGCCTGTCGAGCGCTACGGCTAAGGACCGGCATCCATTCAGCCGCAAGGTATGACCGCAATAACAGGCCGCCATCGCGTGGCCTGTTGTCATTTCTATCTCACTAAATTTGCAGCTGTGTGATTTGCAGATTTGCAAAAGAGGCTCGCAGGCAAACAAAAAAGCAAAAATCTATCGGCTTTGCAAAAATTTGCAGAGTACTTCCGGCGAATTCTGCAAATTTTCTGCGGTAATCTGCCGCCGTTTGCGCCAACTGCCTTGCTGCAATCCTACCCGACAGCTTATCCCTTTTCGCAATACCCGAGGAGGACGATCATGGGCTACAAAGACGTTTACGCCAGTTGGCAGGCAGACCCTGAAAACTTTTGGATGACCCAAGCCGAAGCGATTTCATGGGATCAGAAACCCACCCGAGCGCTGACCAGCCCTGACACGGATCTTTATGAATGGTTCGCCGACAGCATGGTGAACACCTGCTACAACGCTGTTGACCGGCACGTTGAAAACGGGCGGGGTGATCAGGTTGCGATTATCCATGACAGCCCGATCACCAACTCGATCCACAAAATCACCTTCGCGGAGCTGAAAGATCGCGTGGCGTCTCTGGCTGGCGCTCTGGCCGCCAAAGGCATCACCAAAGGCGATCGGGTAATCATCTATATGCCGATGGTGCCCGAGGCCCTCGAGGCGATGTTGGCCTGTGCCCGTCTTGGCGCGATCCATTCGGTGGTGTTTGGCGGCTTTGCCTCCAACGAACTGGCCGTACGCATCGATGACGCTCAGCCCAAAGCGATTATCGCCGCGTCTTGCGGTTTGGAGCCCGGCCGTGTGGTCCACTACAAACCACTGGTCGATGGCGCCATCGAACTGGCACAGCACAAGCCAGAGTTCACGGTAATTTTCCAGCGCGAACAGGAAGTGGCTGCGCTCAAGGATGGCTATGACTTTGACTGGCATGGCTTTCAGGCAGGTGTGGCACCGGCTGATTGCGTTCCGGTAGAAGGCAACCACCCGGCCTATATCCTGTATACGTCCGGAACCACGGGTCAGCCCAAGGGCGTCGTGCGCCATACGGCAGGCCATCTGGTCGCTCTGAACTGGTCCATGAAGGCAATCTACAACGTCGATCCGGGTGATGTATTCTGGGCCGCGTCTGACGTTGGCTGGGTCGTGGGGCACAGCTATATCTGCTATGGCCCCTTGATCCACGGTAACACCACCATTGTCTTTGAAGGCAAACCCATCGGCACGCCCGACGCAGGTACTTTCTGGCGTATCATTGACGAACATAAGGTGCGTAGCTTCTTTACCGCGCCAACAGCTTTCCGCGCTGTAAAGCGTGAGGACCCCAAGGGCGAATTCCTTGCCAAGTACGACATCTCGCATCTGCGGGCGATTTATCTGGCTGGCGAACGGGCCGACCCGGATACTATCGAGTGGGCGCAGAATGTGACCGGCAAGCCGATCTACGACCACTGGTGGCAGACAGAAACCGGTTGGACCATTGCGGGCAACCCCGCCGGGATCGAGGCTCTGCCCGTCAAGATCGGCTCACCCACTGTGGCGATGCCGGGCTATGACATTCAGGTTCTCGACGAAGGCGGCAATCAGATGCCGGCAGGCGAACTGGGTGCCATCGCAGTGAAACTGCCCCTGCCCCCGGGCACGTTGCCCACGCTGTGGAACGCCGAAGCGCGGTTCCGCAAAAGCTACCTGACGACATTTCCGGGGTACTATGAAACCGGCGATGCAGGGATCATCGACGAGGATGGCTATCTCTACATCATGGCGCGGACTGACGACGTCATCAACGTGGCCGGGCACCGCCTGTCCACCGGTGCGATGGAAGAAGTACTGGCCAGCCACCCCGATGTGGCGGAATGCGCAGTCATCGGCGTGACAGATCAGCTAAAGGGCCAGTTGCCCATGGGCTTTGTCTGTCTGACAACAGGCGTGAACCGTCCGCATGAAGAGATCACCGCCGAATGCGTCAAGCTGGTGCGGGAAAAGATCGGGCCTGTGGCAGCGTTCAAACTGTGCGCGGTGGTGGATCGCCTGCCCAAGACACGCTCGGGCAAAATCCTGCGGGCCACAATGGTCAAACTGGCCGACAGCGAAGCGTTCAAACTACCCGCGACAATCGACGATCCGGCCATTCTGGACGAGATCAAAGTCGCGTTGCAGGGCTTGGGTTACGCCAAGGGCTAAACCCTGCCCCTAGACAAAACGGAAAACGCCCGCGCATCAATCGCGGGCGTTTTTTGTTGCACGACAGAGCCTCGATCAGGCCACGGGCTCTCCAAAACCACCGCCACCCGGCGTCTTCATTACAAAGACGTCCCCGGCGGAGACCTGCGTTTCGTCATTGCCTTGCAAGGCCTCGATCGTGCCGTTTGCCCGTTCGACAGCATTTTCGCCTGTTGCGCCGGGCTGCCCGCCTTTTGCGCCATGCGGTGGTACCTGCCTGTGAGAGGACAACACAGTGACTGTCATGGGTTCGAGGAACTCCAATCGGCGCACGATCCCATTGCCGCCATGATAAGCCCCCTGCCCGCCCGACCCATCACGGATCGAAAACTCCCGCACCCTGACGGGAAACCGGGTCTCCAATACTTCGGGGTCTGTCATCCGCGTATTGGTCATGTGGCTATGCACGGCACTTGTTCCATCAAAGCCATTTCCGGCCCCGGTGCCACCGCAGATGGTTTCATAGTTTTGGTGGATGTCGTTGCCGTAGACAAAGTTGTTCATGGTCCCCTGACTGCCGGCGATAACCCCAAGCGCTCCATAGAGCGTATCCGCAATGGCCTGGCTGACCTCGGTATTACCTGAGATGACTGCAGCAGGCGCATTTGGGTTAATCATGCTGCCCTCGGGCACCTTCAGCACCAATGGCTTAAGGCAGCCTTCGTTCATTGGAATGTCGCTACCCACAAGCGTGCGGAAAACGTAGAGCACGACCGCCCGACAAATCGCCATCGGCGCATTGTAATTCAGCGGACTTTGCGGCGACGTTCCTGCAAAATCGATGATCGCTTCACGCTTTTTGCGATCAACCGTGATGGCCACTTTGATCTGCGCACCATCGTCCAGCGGATAGCTGAAGCTGCAATCGGTCAGAACGTCGAGCACGCGTCGAACGCTCTCTTCGGCATTGTCCTGAACGTGACGCATATAGGCCTGCACTGTATCCAAACCGAACTGCCCAGTGATGCGCAACAGTTCGGAAACGCCGGTCGCGTTGGCGGCGATCTGCGCGGCCAGATCGGCCATGTTCTGATCCACGTTTCGGCACGGGTATCGACCGGACGCCAGCAGAGTTCGAACAGCTTCTTCCTGCAAAACGCCCTGTTTGACGAGCAGGACATTGTCCAGCAGGACGCCCTCTTCCTCGATCGTGCGGCTGTCAGGCGGGGCCGAACCCGGCGTCTTGCCACCAATGTCGGCATGATGGCCACGGCTGGCCACAGTGTAGAGAATCGACTGACCGGCCTCGTCGAACACCGGTGTGATCACCGTGACATCCGGCAAATGCGTGCCGCCGTTGTACGGGTTGTTCATCATGAAAACATCGCCGGGTTTGATCTGGCCTGCATTTTGCCGCAACACAGTTCGGACGCTTTCCGACATGGATCCCAGATGCACGGGAACATGCGGTGCATTGGCTACCAGATCGCCGGCACCGTCAAAGATTGCGCAGGAAAAATCATAGCGTTCTTTGATGTTCACCGAATAGGCCGTGTTGGCCAATGTGGCCCCCATCTGGTCAGCGATCGACATAAACAGGTTGTTGAACACCTCGAGCATGACCGGATCAACCTGTGTGCCAATGGCCTCTTGGCGGGCAAGAGGGACAACGCGCTCCAAGATCAGGTTGCCCCCGGAAAGGCACTCGGCCCGCCAGCCCGCTTCGACCACGTTGGTACCCGTAGGTTCGGTCAGGATCGCCGGGCCAGTTATCACATCGCCTGTTTTCAAAGCTGTCCGGTCGAGCATGGGAACCTGTTGCCACTCTTCGCCGCCCCACATTCTGGCAGTCTGATCCTCCATTGGTTCGGCTGTTCCATCCGGCAAGGTTACGGTTTCGCCTGTGCTGCCAACCGCTTCGGCGGTCAGCATCTCGATCAAAAGCCGTGCGCCCTGCGGCACAAAGCCAAAGCGTTGCCGATGCGACTCTTCGAAGGCCTTGGTCATGCTCTGTTCATCACCAAACGACACTGGCAGGCTTTGCTGGGCACCATCGGGGCGAATGTGGGCGGTGCGCAGGATTTCGATCCGGGTCTCGGGAATGTCCTGCCCCAAGACTTCTGCCTTGGCCTGTGCCACCAGATCATCCATCCGTGTACGCGCCGCAGACAGATTTTCCATGCCCGCGCCGAACTGGTGTTCGCGCATGGCCCGCACATCGGCGAGCCCCATGCCAAAGGCAGACAAAACACCCGCAAACGGATGAATGAAGATGCGTTTCATGCCCAGTGCATCGGCTACAAGACAGGCGTGCTGCCCGCCTGCTCCTCCAAAGCAATTCATCGTGTAGGTCGTGACATCATAACCGCGCTGGACACTGATCTTTTTTATGGCGTTGGCCATATTTTCGACCGCGATGCGCAAGAACCCCTCGGCCAAATCCTCTGGTGTCCGCCCGCCCCCGATTTCACGGGCCATAACGTCAAATTTTTCGCGCACAACAAGCGGGTCCAGCGGTTGATCGGCATTTGGCCCAAAAACGGCCGGGAACTGATTGGGCTGCAGCTTGCCCAGCAAAACGTTGCAATCAGTCACTGTCAGCGGGCCACCGCGCCGGTACGCGGCAGGGCCGGGATTGGCCCCCGCACTTTCCGGGCCGACCTGCATCCGGCCATCGCGATACGACAAGATGGAGCCACCCCCGGCGGCCACCGTGTGAATGGACATCATCGGGGCACGCATGCGCACGCCTGCAACCTCAGTTTCAAAGCTGCGTTCAAAATCACCGGCGTAGTGGCACACATCGGTTGATGTACCGCCCATATCGAAACCGATCAGTTTCTCATACCCGTGTTCAGCTGCGCTGCGCACCATACCGACGACGCCACCCGCCGGGCCGGACAGAATGGCATCGCGCCCTTCAAAAAGCCGCGCATCGGTCAGGCCACCACTGGAGCGCATGAACATCAACCGCTCACACCCACCACCGCCAGTGCCCAGTGCATCCGCCACCTGGTTCACATAGCGGCGCAGAATGGGCGACAGATAAGCATCGACAACGGCTGTGTCGCCGCGCGAAACCAGCTTGATCAGAGGGCTGGCCTCATGGCTGAGCGACACCTGTTCAAACCCGATCTCGCGGGCAATTTCACCCAGCTGCTTCTCATGATCAGGAAACCGGTAGCTGTGCATCAAAGCAATCGCGACCGACCGGTAGCCGTCACCAAAAGCCCTCAAAAGAGCGGCCCGCGCGCTTTGTGCATCCAGCGAGGTCAGTACGCTGCCATCTTCAGCGAGGCGCTCATCAATTTCGATGACATCGTCATAGAGCAATTCCGGCAGTTCGATATTGAGATCAAAAAGGCGAGGCCGGTTTTGATATCCGATCCGCAGCAGATCCCTGAGGCCCTTTGTAATCAACAGCAAGGTGCGTTCACCCTTGCGTTCCAGCAGCGCGTTTGTGGCGACCGTGGTGCCCATCTTGACCGCCTTGATGGTTGCCGGTGGGATCGGCGCATCTGAGCGAAGCCCCAGCATTTCGCGAATGCCATGAACGGCGGCGTCTTGATAAACCTCGGGGTTTTCAGACAGCAGCT
This sequence comes from Paracoccaceae bacterium, assembly GCA_020630695.1. Lineage (GTDB taxonomy): Bacteria > Pseudomonadota > Alphaproteobacteria > Rhodobacterales > Rhodobacteraceae > Thalassococcus_A > Thalassococcus_A lentus. Next base: position 77,866 of record JAHDIS010000008.1, read on the forward strand.
TGTGTGTGCGCAGTGCCCCGTCAGGTGTTTTGGCCACGATATCGGTGAAGGTGCCTCCACGATCGACCCAGAATTGCCACATCGGACAGATCTCCCTTGTTTGCGGCCCATCATGCGCCGCAGTCATTTGTGTTGAGAAGGAATGGTTCGGATTATTGCAAAGCGTTCGGCAGGAAGAGCGCTATGGATGGAAAGGCGATCAACAGGAATGCCATGGCCAACATGGTCAGGCAGTACGGTAACGCACCCAACATGACCTCGTTCAGCGTTCCTGATTTCCTTGCGCCCTGCACCACGTAGAGGTTCAGACCCACGGGCGGTGTGATCAGTGCCATTTCGATCAGCACGATCATTAGGATGCCAAACCAGATCACGTCATAGCCCTGCGCGGCGACCAGTGGGACGATGATCGGGATCGTTACCACCATGAGAGACAGTGTCTCGATGAAGAACCCCAGTACGATGTACAGCACGACCACCACCAGAATCGTCTTGAGCGGCGTCAGGCCCAAGCCGGTCATGAATTCAGTCAATTCGCGCCCCAGACCTGCCGAGGCCAGCGTAAAGTTCAAAAAAGATGCGCCGATCACGATCAGCATGATCATTGAAGTGATCTTGACCGTGCCAAGCATGCTTTGCTGCAGCATGTCCCAACTTACGCCTCCGAAAGCCAGCGCGATCAGCATGGCGCCAGCCACTCCGACAGCGGCGGCTTCGGTCGGGGTTGCCCATCCGCGATAGATGGATCCCACGATCAGGCCGAACAGGATGATGATCGGGATAAGATCGATCAAACCGCGCAGCATCTGGGTCAGCGGGAAGGTGCGGCGCTGTCCACCCAGTTCAGGGCGGATCAGGCAAATCACCGTTGTGACCGCCATAAAGGCCAGCGCCAGCGCAATTCCCGGGACCAAACCTGCAAGGAACAGCTGCGGGATCGAGGATTGGGTCAGAAAGCCATAAACGATCAGATTGATCGAAGGCGGGATCATGATGCCCAAAGTCCCCCCCGCCGCAATCGCGCCTGAAAAGAGTTTGGGGTCGTATCCCAATTTCTCCGCCTGCGGCATGGCGACAGTTGCCACCGTTGCAGCCGTTGCCACCGACGATCCCGAGGTGGCCGAAAACATCGTCGCCGTGGCGACATTGGCGTGAACCAGACCACCCGGCAGCCACGAAACCCAGCGGTCCAGCGCGGCGTAGGTCCGCGTGGCAACACCGCTGCGGACAAGGATTTCGCCCAGCAAGACAAAGAATGGAATGGCGATCAGCGTTGCATAGCTAGACGACGACCAGACCATGTTTCCCAAACCCCGCGTCAGCGGAAATCCGGAAAAGAAAATATCGACACCAAATCCCAGCAGAAACAGAACAATACCAACGGGAATGGACAGGGCCAGCAGACCAAGCAAGCCAACAGAGACATAGGTGATCATTGCAGTGTCTCCTGCTCTGCAAAGGCGCCGACAAAGCTCTCGGTTTCAGCATGTCGCCGCCGCAGCAGCAGGCTAAGCGCGGCCAATGTGGTCAAACACGACATGATCGCGAACCAGACCCAACCCGCAAACCACGGCACCTGAACCAATGCGAGCGGCGTTTCCAGTGGGGTATTGGCCCGTGATCCATTGACCAGGGATCTTTCGACCACCGGCCATGCCTTTATGGCGATCATGACGACCACACCGCTCATGATGATCATGGCAAATACGTCAAACAGGGCCCGTCCAAGTGATCCGGCACGGCTGCGTAGCAAATCAATGCGAACATGCCCCAGTTCCAGCAGGGTGTAGGACATCCCCCAAGCGGTCGCCAAGGCCATCGCATAGCCTGCGATTTCCTCGGTCCCGCCAAGGGACGTGCCGATCTGGCGCAGGATGATATCCAGAAGCACGAAGCCCGCACAGGTCAGCAATCCCAAGCCAACCACCAACGCAACCCCTCGGTTGATTGCGCGCAGGCGTCTGATCATCTCCAGTTCCATTTTTGAGCACGTCCCTCTTGATCGTTTAGTTGATCGTTACACCAACGACTTTGCCAACGCTGTCATTCCAGCGTTGCGCCCAGTCGCCACCAGCGCGTTCGGCCCATTCCGGCAGAACTTCACCGGTAAGGATGTCCCGCGCCCGCGCAAAATCAGCATCACTGACATCGACCAAGGTCATGGAACGCGACTCGCCGGCAGGGCATTCACCGTTACCAGTCAGGCATGCGATGTCATTGACCAGCGCGTTCTGGGCGCTATCCCATGCCGGGTCTTCAAAGCCGCTGGCAATCTGATCGCTGATCAGAGCCTGCGTATCGGCATCAAGGCTGTTCCACTTGTCCATATTCACGGCCGTTACGACGGAATCCCATCCACCCAGCGGGATCGGCAGCAGGTGTGTGGAGACTTCCCACCAGCCCGCGCTGTAGCCAGAACCGGCCCCGGTCACGGCGCAGTCTACAACACCGTTTTGCAACGCGCCCGGCACTTCTGAGAAAGATACGTTCACACCTTCGGCGCCCAACGCTTCGAGCAGCTTGGCGGTCATGCGGCCAGAGGCGCGGACCTTCAGACCTTCCAGATCCGACAGCTGTCCAATCTCGGCGTTGCAAAAGACGACCTGCGGCGGATAGGGCGCGATGGCCAGAACGTGGCTGTTGAACCGTGTTTTGTAGATGTCCGCGACCATGGGCCGAGCTGCGTCAACCATGGCCCGCGCTTCGTTTGCCGAAAGCGCCAGGAGCGGAACATCCAGTCCCTCCAGTTCCGGCGCGTCAGCAACGGCATAGTCAGCGACCGTCATCGCCACGTCGTATACGCCCTGCCCCAGCAGCGGATAGATATCGCCCAGCCCGAGGCTCATCTGATTGTGTGTGGTCAGCTCAACGGTCAGCTTGCCGCCAGACGCTGCCGGAAGCGTTTCAGACCAGAAAGGCGCCTCATATTGCTTGTGGAGCGGCAGGCTGGACCAGCTGCCGACAACCGACAGGCTTTCGGCAAAAGCAGGCGCAGCCAGCATCGTGCTTGCGGCCAGAATGGATAGGGTCGTTTTCATGGGTTTCTCCTTGTTGGATGGCTTATTCGTTTTCTTCGTTTGAATAGATCGTGGTCTCGGCGTCTTCTGCGACGTCCGCGATCAGCATGTGGCCCGGCGAGTGCGTGATGCAGATCGGCAATCGGGCATCGAGCAAAACGTTTTGTGGGGTTACGCCACAGGCCCAATAGACAGGTACTTCGCCCTCGCGGATCTGAACGGACTCGCCCCAGTCAGGGGCATCCAGATCAGCAATTCCCAGATTTTCAGGATCACCATGCGCAATCGGCGCACCATGTGCTTGCGGATACCGACCGCTGATTTCATAGGCCTGCTGAACCTGATGGGCTGGAATAGGCCGCATGGTCACGACCATCTGACCGCCAAAAGGACCCGCGGGCACAAGATCGAGATTGCTGCGGAACATCGGGACGTTGCGACCGCTTTCCATGTGGCGTACGGGCACATCGCAACGCACCAGAGCATTTTCAAATGTGAAGGAACAGCCCAGTGCGACCGTTACGAAGTCGGGCTGCCACAGATCCGAAATGTCAGTCGGTTCCGCAACAAAGCTGCCGTTTTCAAAAACACGATAGCGAGGAACATCGGTCCGGATGTCGATGTCCGGCCCCAACGTTGGCAACATCGGATTGCCCGTATCGCCAACCGCAACCAAGGGGCAGGGTTTGGGATTGCGTTGACAAAACCGCAGGAAATCGAGGGCGTAGACCTCGGGCAGGATGGCCAGATTGCATTGCAGTTTGCCAGCCGCCAGCCCCGAGGTATGCCCGCCGTAAACGCCCGCTCGGATAGCGGCACGCACCTGCGCTGCCGTGCTGTTTCTCAGCTCTGCCTGAGTGACTTGCTGGTCCATCATCTTGGGCCCCTTTGATCCAAGCCAAGCCTGTCACAAAGACACCAATCCAATCAAATTATCATTTTATATCAAAGGTGATAACATTTTTAAATGTTACTTGGGGTGTGAGCTGTCCCAGTTCATCGCCACGTCGCGCGCGATTTTTGCACTGTTTTCAACCAGAAAGCTACGCGGCTCGGCAATGTAGGACGCTGTGAACTCGAGTGGTTGCGGAACGAAACCCGGATCAAATTCAACGATCTGCCCAGCCTCCAACAAATCGTTGGCCAACGCGCGGGGGTATGGGCCGACAGCGATTCCCGACGCAATCATCTTCAAACTGGCCGACAGTGAGGCCGAGGCAAAGACTCGCGCCTTGGGCCCGACCGAACGCGACAGTTCAGACATGAGTTCGCGATATGGCCGGGTTTTGCTGGAATACGAAATGACCGGAATTTTGCTCAGGTCCGTCTGGGGATTGGATGCCGCGCGATACCAGTGCAGCGCAAAATGCGGCAGCTCAATATTGGTGACCGAATACTCGGACACCGGACCCATCAGAAAGGCAAGATCGAGCCGCCTGTCCAACAAGGCCGCCCGCAGGTTCAGCGAGATATCGACCGTCAAATCAACGTTCACGCGCGGGTACTGGTCGCTGAAAGCCTTGAGAAAAGCGGGCAACCAAGCCTGCGCAACTGTTTCGGATGCGCCAACACGAAACAGACCTTCGGTCTCTGCCGGATTGGCAACGCGTTGCTTGATCTCTTCTTCGACGAACAACAGCTGTTCGGCATAGGACAGCAACAACATGCCATCCTTGGTCAGCACCAGATCACCCGGCCCGCGCTCAAACAATGTGACACGTAGATCCGCTTCGAGGTTGGCAATCCGAGTGGAAACAGCGGGCTGCGAAAGGTGCAACCGTTCTGAAGCTTTCCGAAAACCGCCCAGACGGGCCACCCAGAGAAAGGTTCGGATTTGATCAAAGGTCATTGCGCAAAGCCTCGTGAGTGTCGAAATCGCGATATAGCAAAACTCTATCAATATGCGTCCAAATCGATAGAATTCGCAATATGCGTCTCTTTCGGGTCTCAGATCACTGCGCCCGTGAAAGCACCTTCGCATTGGAGCGCCTTGCAGCGTCTCAAAAGAATTCAGAACAATTTTCGACGGAATTCCCGGCCAAAAACGTCTGAGTTGAAGACACTGATACCCCTAGGAGATTTCGATGAACTCTTATTTCAAA
>JAHDIS010000072.1 GCA_020630695.1 Paracoccaceae bacterium
TCCAATGTCATCGGCGGGGTCGAGCTCGACTTCGGTGGCGGTGATGTCGTCTTTATCGAAGGTATGAGCGTCGCAACCATCGAAGACGACATCAGCATCGTTTAAATTCGATCCTCTTTGAAAAACACGGCCCGAGGCGCGACCGCGCCTCGGGTTTTTCTTTGCCCAAATGATCTCATTCAAGCGTGGGGCGGCACCAATTGCAGAAGCCGTTCGCAGCAGGAAGAAGAGACCAAGTGTCGCCACTGTTACGGCCCCACAAAACTGAGCATTTCTTCAAAAGAAATACTGGACCTTTCACGGGCTAAGTGGTCAGGTTTTGATACCAAATATCTGCACAGGACCCGCTTCAATGCGTACCGTCAAATTGAGCCCGGAAGACAATGTCGTCACGGCCATTTCCCCGCTGGAAATCGGGATAGATGGTGCATCGCAGTTGATCCCACGCGGACACAAGATGGCGCTGGAGCCGATTGCCAAAGGGATGCCTGTTCGCAAATATGCGCAGGTGATCGGCTATGCCTCCGAAGACATCCCGTCAGGCGCACATGTGCATTCCCACAATCTGGAATTTCGTGCCGTTGATGCGTCTTATGAGTTTGCCACCAACTTACGCCCCGTGACGCCTGCGCAGCAGGCAGACAGCTTTGCCGGATACCGCCGTCCAAGCGGGCGCGTCGGCACACGCAATCACATCGCCATTCTGACCTCGGTCAACTGTTCAGCCACCGCGGCGCGGATGATCGCGCAGCATTTCACGCCCGAGCGTCTGGCCGAATATCCAAACGTAGATGGCGTGACTGCCTTTGTGCATGGCACGGGTTGCGGGATGGCTGGACAAGGCTCTGAAGGGTTCGAAGCGCTCCAACGGGTGATGTGGGGCTATGCCCGCAATCCGAATGTGGGTGGTGTTCTGATGGCTGGTCTGGGCTGTGAAATGAACCAGATCGATTGGCTGGTCGAAGCTTACGGGCTGACACCCGGCCCCTTGTTTCAAAGCATGAACATTCAGGATGTTGGCGGACTGCGCAAAACCATCGAACTGGGCATTGCCAAAGTCGAGGCGATGTTGCCGCTGGTCAATCAAGCCAAACGAGAACCCTGCCCGGCCTCTGAATTGATGGTGGCTCTGCAATGCGGCGGCTCGGACGCGTGGTCTGGTGTCACAGCCAATCCAGCGGTTGGTCATGCCTGCGATTTGCTGGTTGCCCAGGGTGGCACAGGCGTTCTGGCAGAAACCCCGGAAATATACGGCGCAGAACACCTGTTGACCGCGCGCGCGAAAGATCAGGAAACCGGCGAAAAGCTGGTGAACCTTATCCGCTGGTGGGAGGACTACACAAAACGCAACAACGGCTCGATGGACAACAACCCGTCGCCGGGCAACAAGAAGGGCGGTCTGACAACCATTCTTGAAAAGTCGCTGGGCGCTGCGGCCAAAGGCGGCACGACCCCTTTGACAGGGGTCTACAAATACGCCGAGATCGTCACGAAACCCGGTTTCGTCTTTATGGATAGCCCCGGCTATGATCCGGCATCTGTCACCGGACAAATCGCTTCCGGTTGTAACCTTGTCTGCTTTACCACAGGTCGCGGTTCGGCGTTCGGAGCCAAACCAAGCCCATCCATGAAGGTTGCAACCAACTCGGAAATGTATGCGCGTATGACCGAAGACATGGACATCGACGCAGGCAGAATTCTGACCGGTGATGCCAGTGTCGAAGACGTGGGCAAGGAAATCTATCAGATGTGGTTGCGTATGGCCTCTGGCGAAGCAAGCAAGTCTGAGGCTCAGGGTTTGGGCGACTACGAATTTGTTCCGTGGCAAATCGGGGCCGTGATGTAATGCCTCGCTGCAAAGCAACCCAAAACCAGCGCGTTGGGTCGATTTCATGACGTCACCCATGCCTTTTGCCGTGATCGGCGCCGGGTCGATCGGCATGCGCCACATTGAGGTCGCGCAGGCCAGCGACTGCACCGATCTGGTGGCTGTGGTAGAACAGCACGAACCGACACGCGCGTACCTGACGGCACAGGGCCTGCCAGTGGTCGCTTCAATAGATGAGCTGCCTGCCGAAACCCGCGCCGCCGTGATCGCCACGCCCACACCAGACCACTGCAACAGCGCGCTCGCCTGTATGACCAAAGGGATCGCGGTTTTGCTGGAAAAACCGATCAGCGCCACGCTCGACGAAAGCTATATTCTGCTGGCAGAATCCGCGCGTTCCGGCCTGCCATTGCTGGTCGGCCATCATCGCCGGTGCCACCCCTTTTCAATCGCCGCACGTGATGCATTGACCCAGATTGGTGACATCGTTGGCGTTCAGGGCCTTTGGTCTTTGCGCAAACACAACAGCTATTACGAAGCGGAATGGCGTCGAAAACCGGGTGCGGGCCCGCTCATGACCAACCTCAGCCATGAGATTGATCTGATGCGGTTTTTGCTGGGCGAATTGACCGAAGTCTCCGCGCTTTTGTCGTCGGCCCGTCGCGGATTTGAAATCGAAGACACCGCTGCGCTTGCCTTCCGTTTCGAAAACGGGGCGCTTGGTTCTTTCCTGATTTCCGATGCCGGTGCCTCTCCTTGGTCGTTCGAAGCAGCCAGTCACGAGAACCCCGCCATTGCCGGATCATCCGAAGACTACCTGCGGATCACCGGCACGGAAGGCGCTATCGCTTTTCCCTCGTTGACGTTCTGGGGGCGGTCGGATGAGGGCGAAATCGAATGGTCCAAACCCCTGCGCCGAAATCCGGGGCCGCGCTTTGAGCCAATCGACCCCCTGCTTGCGCAGCTCGAACGCTTTGCAGGCGTTGTGGGCGGGGCGCAGGATGATGTTTTGTGCAGCGGTCTTGATGGTCTCAAGGCATTGGAAATGACACTCGCAACGGCCTTGTCCGGCAGAACGGGAATGCCGGTCCGGGCAGGCGCTGTGCCCGGCGATTTCCGCGGCGTCTAAAAGAAGGAGAAACAGAGTGAGCAAACCTAAAATTGGATTTATCGGTCTTGGTCTTATGGGCCGTGCGATGGTCAGTTGCTTGCAGGATGCCGAATACACTTTGGTCGTGCTTGGGAACCGCGACCGCACTGGTGTCGAAGAGGCGTTGACCCGAGGCGCCACTGAGGCCGCCACCGCCCGTGAACTTACCGAAGCGAGCGATATCGTTATGATTTGCGTGGGCAACTCCGATCAGGTTGAAAGCCGCGTCTACGCCGAGGATGGCATTTTGGCAGGCGCCAAACCGGGACAGGTGGTCATCGACTTTGGCACCTCCCTGCCCGCATCCACGCTGAAAATCGGTGCGGATCTTGCCGCGAAATCCGCCCACTATCTTGACGCTCCGCTGGGCCGGACGCCCGCGCACGCCAAGGACGGCCTGTTGAACATCATGTGTGCCGGGGACGAAACTGCCTTTGCCGAGGCCGAACCGGTTCTCGATGTGCTGGCGGAAAACGTTTTTCACCTGGGCAAGCTGGGAAGCGGTCATACCGTAAAGCTGCTGAACAACTATTTTGGCATGACGGCCGCTATGGCGATGGCCGAAGTCTTTGCTGTCGCCGACGCCGCTGGTGTCGACCGGACAGACGTTTTCAACATCATGGCCGCTGGACCAAATTATTCACCCATGATGGGTTTCATGCACAACTACACGCAATCCGGCCAGATTGATCTGGCCTTTTCAGTTGAAAACGCGGCCAAAGACCTTGGCTATTACAGCAAGATGGCGTCAGATCTGGGTCTGCACAGTCGAATGTCAGGCTGCGCCGAAAACACGCTATGCGAAGCCCGCGACGGCGGCGAAGGCGGGTTGATGATCCCCGAAATGATCGACTGGATGACCCGGAATATCGGAAAGGAAAAAACATGAACCTGCCATTGTCCGGAAAACGAGCCTTTGTGACGGCCGCCGGTCAGGGGATCGGACGATCCTCAGCCGAAGCGCTCGAACAAGCGGGCGCGCACGTAATTGCAACGGACCTGCGGGCCGATTTGCTGGATGGGATCAAGGTATCCGAAGCCTTTGCGCTCGATGTGCTGGACAAAATGGCTTTGCAGGACGCAATCCAGCAAGCCGGCCCTGACATCCTCGTCAATTGCGCAGGTGTTGTTCACGCCGGAACAATTGAACAGGCAAGCGACGAAGAGTTTGATTTCGCCATAAACCTGAATGTCCGGGCGCAGTTCAACGCTATTCAGGCCGCGTTGCCCGGCATGCGCGCCCGAGGCGGTGGAGCGATCGTGAACATCGCATCCGTAGCCTCGACCGTCATGGGCGTTCCAAACCGATTTTTGTATTCCACATCCAAAGCCGCAGTCATTGGTTTGACCAAATCGGTCGCCCGCGACTACGTCACCGAGGGCATCACCTGCAATTGCATTGCGCCGGGAACCGTGGACAGCCCATCCCTGCACGAACGCCTGCAGGCTACAGGCGACTATGAACAGGCAATGCGCGATTTCGTAGCACGCCAGCCCATGGGGCGGATCGGTCGCGCCGATGAAATAGCGGATCTTGTGGTCTATCTCGCCAGCGCCAAAAGCCAATACATGACCGGCCAATGCGTTGTGATTGATGGCGGCATGTCTCTTTGACCTGCTCAGGCAGGGCATGACATGCTGACTGGCGTGCAACCGCGTGAAGAGCGGACTGGCTACGGCGTCGCTCTGATGGCTGTCGCCGTCATTCTGTTCACTTGCATTGATACAGCCGCCAAGTGGTTGATCCTTGCCGGGTTGCCCGCGCTTCAGGTGGTCTTTGTCAGATACGCCGGGCACCTGATCTTCGCTTTGGCATTCTACATCCCACGCGAAGGCCGTGAAGTGTTCAAATCACGGCGCCCTTTCATGCAGGTTCTGAGGTCCTGCTGTTTGCTGGGCAGCACCACGCTGAACTTTCTTGCGCTCAGTGCGCTGCCAATCACCGTAACCACCACAATCTTTTTTGCGATGCCCATTGTTGTAACGCTGCTAGCGATCCCGATGCTGGGTGAACGGGTCGGAATACGGCGCATCGCGGCGGTTTGCACCGGCTTTATCGGTGTGTTGGTCGTTGTTCAGCCATGGAGCACAGTCTGGCATCCGGCGATGATCTATTCTCTCAGCGCCCTGATGCTGGCCTCGATGTATTTCCTGTTCACACGCATGCTTGCCGGGCAGGAAAGCAACGCAACACAGCAGGTCTGGTCCGCCGGACTGGCGACCTTGGCACTTGTTCCTATCGCTCTGACAGAATGGGTCTGGCCGCAGTCCCCGCTGGGTTGGTTTGTGTTTGCCGCCGTCGGCTTTTTCGGATTTTCAGGGCACGAATGCGCAACCACGGCGCACCGGCTGGCCGATGCGTCCATTCTGTCGCCCATGATCTACACGCAGATTCTATGGGCTGCCGTCGCTGGGATCGTCGTCTTTTCGACCTGGCCGACGATCTACACATTGGGCGGTGGTCTGATCATCATCGCCGCGGGTCTCTACATCTGGCAGCGCGAAAAGGCTCTGCTACGCGCCGAAACCGACACCAGCTGACACCCGACTATTCCCGGATCAGCCCCGGCCGATGTAGGGCATTGCGCTTGCCATCACCGTCATGAACTGAACGTTGGCCTCCAACGGCAGGCTCGCCATATGCAGAACCGAGCTGGCCACATTGGCCACATCCATCACCGGCTCGACCGCAATGGATCCATCCGCCTGTGGAACACCTTTGGTCATCTTCGCGGCCATTTCTGTCAGGGCATTGCCGATATCAATCTGACCGCAGGCGATGTTGTAAGGCCGCCCGTCCAGCGAGATCGAGCGCGTCAGACCTGTGATCGCATGTTTGGAGGCCGTGTAGGGCGCAGATCCCCAACGCGGAACATAGGCCGAAACGGACCCGTTGTTGATAATCCGCCCGCCTTGCGGATCCTGCTGCTTCATCCGGGCAAACGCCGCCCGCGCGCAGATGAATGATCCGGTCAGGTTGATGTCGATACACCGGCGCCAGTCATCGACGCTGACTTCGTCAATTGTTGCGCCCAGCGCGGAAACACCCGCATTGTTGAACAGACAATCGATCCGCCCCCACTCCGAAACAGCCATGTCAAAAGCTGCATCCACCGATGCCTCATCCGAAACATCGCAGGGCATCGCAAGGACAGCATCGTTTGCCTCAGCCATGGCCTGCAAAGGCTCGGGGCTGCGGCCCATCACGCCGACGCGCCAGCCTGCATCCAAAAAGACTTCGGCACAGGCTTTGCCGATCCCACGCCCACCACCGGTGATAATGATAGTTTGGCTCATCTCGACCCTCCCACTATTGAGTGTTCACGCATTCAGGTATCCGACCAGCAGCGAAATGAACGCGCCGACATGCACCACCATGATCGCCCGATCTTTCCACATCACGCCCACGGCAAACCACAGGAATATTCCCACGAAGAACGCGTAGACGTTCCAAGGAACCATGTTCAGCCCGGTCATTCCGTAGCCAACCAACTGAATGGCCGTGGCTATCCATTTGACAATATCCACGGTGGCCATGCCGCCAGACTGCGGCTCGGTAACGTCTTGCATCTTCGGTCCCTACTTTGCCCTCTGCGCCTGTGTCAGCGACCAAGCTTCATCAATGGTTGTCGCGCGGCAAAGTGTGACGGATTTTCTGATAGGCTGTCGCCAGTTCCAGACAGCCCCCTTCTGCCAGTTGCCCGACATGGGTACGATAAATCTCCTGCCAAGGTGTCTGGCTGACGATTTCCGGCGCTTCCCATGCATCGACCCTGGCTTGCCATTCCTCTTCAGGCACCAGTGCGTTCATTGTGCTGTCATTGAGGTTCAGGCGAACCGTATCTCCGGTTTGCAGATAGGCCAGCCCACCACCAACCAGCGCTTCGGGTGACGCATTCAGGATCGAAGGGCTTTCCGAGGTGCCGGATTGACGGCCATCGCCGACCGTCGGCAAGTGGTTGATCCCCTGTTTGATCAACGCATCTGGCGGCTGCATGTTCACCACCTCAGCCGAACCCGGATAGCCGACACAGCCCACGTTCCGAATGAACAGAATGCAGTTTTCATCGATTTCCAAAGCAGGATCGTTCAGCCGGTCGTGATAATCCTCGGGGCCTTCAAAGACGATGGCGCGCGCTTCGTGGACACCTTCGTTTCCGGCCTTGGACAGGAAACGCTGCCGGAAGTCGTCTGAAATCACCGATGTTTTCATCAGAGCCGAGTCGAACAGGTTCCCGGACAGCACCTTGAAGCCAGCATTCTGGCGCATGGGCGCATCATAGGTCGTGATGACATCTGTGTCCTGGCTTTCCCAACCGGATAGATTGTCGCCCATGGTTTTGCCGGTCGCGGTCATCGCGTCATCGTGGATACGGCCTGCCTTGCGCAACTCGCCCATCACGGCAGGCACGCCGCCCGCGCGGAAGAAGGATTCACCAAGGTATTCGCCTGCGGGCTGCATGTTCACCATCAAAGGCACGTCAAAGCCGTGCTTTTCCCAATCGGTTACGTGCAGATCGACGCCAATATGGCGCGCGACAGCCTGCAAATGCGGAGGCGCATTCGTTGACCCGCCAATGGCGGCATTCACCACAATCGCATTTTCGAACGCGGCGCGTGTCATGATGTCAGAAGGTTTGAGATCGTCGTAGACCATGCCAACGATGCGTTTGCCCGTCTCATAAGCCATCGCCATACGTTCCCTGAACGGCGCCGGAATGGCCGAATTGCCCGTCAGCGACATCCCCAGGGCTTCGGCCATGGCATTCATGGTGCTGGCTGTACCCATGGTGTTGCAATGGCCCAATGAAGGCGCCGAAGAACAAACCCGGCTCATAAATTCATCGTAGTCAATTTCGCCCGCAGCCAGCAGACGGCGGCTTTCCCAGACGATCGCACCGGATCCCGCGCGTTTGCCTTTCCACCAACCGTCCAGCATCGGGCCGCCGTTCAGCGCAATTGCTGGCAAATCGACAGTCGCCGCACCCATCAGCATGGCGGGCGTGGTCTTGTCACAGCCTGTGGTCAACACGACCCCGTCGATGGGATAGCCGTGCAACACTTCGACCAGCGAAAGATACTGAAGATTGCGGTCCAGCGCGGCGGTTGGCCGTTTGCCGGTTTCCTGAATCGGGTGAACCGGAAATTCCATCGGAATGCCGCCAGCCTCGCGGATACCTGCCTTGATCCGGTCCATGAGGAACACGTGGATCTTGTTGCAGGGCGCCAGATCGGAACCGGTCTGTGCAATCCCGATCACCGGTTTTTCGCTTTGCAGTTCCTCGCGGGTGAATTCCTGATTCTGGTAACGCTCCAGATACAGTGCGGTCATGCCCGGGTTATTGGGGTTGTCAAACCACTCCTGAGAGCGGAACCGCTTGTTGGCGCGGGTGTCCGACATGGAAGCTCCTTTTGAATTGGCAGGCCCAGAACCGACTTTTCGGTGCACGGGTCATGGCATACAATTTCAAGTTGGTATACCAAATGCAAGGGGCAAGACCAGCCCAATGGATGCTTCAGGAAAGGGCGCCGCATGACCACGACGATCACCAAGATGGCAGGGATAGGCTTGGTTGCGATGGCGCTGAGCACGCCAGCGACGCCATCAAAAGCCGAAGTCGATCTGGCCGTGGCAGATACCTGCCTCGCGCAGAAACTGGAACTGGGCCAAAACCCCGCGCAATGCGTGAACGATGCGCATTTCGCCTGCTCTCAGGAAACACCCGAGCGTCACAACGTGGCGAGCCTGTGTTTCGTCGAGGCACAAAACGCATGGGATCAGGGCATTGCCGCACAGATGGCCGCGCTTCGTGACGAAACGGACGAAGAGACTGTCGCACTGGCGGCGATTGAACTGAAATACGATCTGTTGATCGCGCGGGCGCAATGTGACCGGCTCAAGGAACTTCGCATGGTGTCTGGTGACGAAAACCCCGAGGTGATGCAGCGCCAGTCAGCGCAATGCTTTGCTACAGCTTCGGGCCTTGCCTATGTGCGGCTCCAAATTCGCTCAGCCGGCATCGCCAAACAGTAGTTTCAGCGCTTGGCAAAGGCGCTTTTGGCGCCGGCGCTTTCCTGCGTCTTGAAGATGGACCCGGTATTCGGCGCCGGGGGCAAAGGCATGCGGATCGGGACAGTGTCGATCCGTGGCTCAAGCACCGGCTCTCCGGTGATCTGCCGATCCTGCATGTCCTCCCAAAAGGCGCGCTGTCCAAGCGAATGAATATAGGACGACGCCCCGAGAATTGGCCATGCGTCCGATGCCGTGCATTCATAGAACAGGATCAGCCGATTGCGGTCGGACATGTTGGGCGCAGAGCCATGCAGAATGCGCGCATGATGCACGGTCATGCTGCCTGCCTTGCCCGTCAGTGTCACAGCCTTGTCCATTTCGAACAACGGATCCTCTGGGTCGATAGCCCCCGCGAAATACCCGTTCGCCTGATGGCTGAGCACAGGCCCTTTGTGCGTTCCGGGAATGACCATCAACGGACCATTGGCTTCGTCCACGTCTTCCAGCATCAGCCCAAACGCCAAAAGGCTGTCATTGGTCGCCGGATAAAAGGCCCAATCCTGATGCCATTCAACCGCACGCCCCCCGCCCGGTGCTTTGGTATTGAGCTTTGAAGTCAGGAGATTGGTGTTGGGGCCCAGAAGATCGTTCAGAACTTCGGTCATTGGCGAATTGCGAAGCACCTCCCAGAAATAGGGATGTTGTTTGTGCGGCAGCTTTACCCGGGTCAGTCGCGGAGCATCGGCGCTGTGCCCGGCATCAAGATCGTAGACCTCATTGCTTTCGGTCACGGTGCGAGACGCCTCGATAAAACCGTAGGTCAGCTCTCTGAGCCTGTTCAACTGGTCGGCGGTTACAGCGTCTTCAACCAGAAGATAGCCGTTCTCATCGTAAAACTGCTTCTGATCCTGAGAAAGCATGCCGCTAGTCCTCCCCTTCCTCGACCGCCTTGGCCAAATCAATGCCATTCAAGCCAGCGATATGCGCGCCGATGGTCGGAACAAAGTCGCCGCCTTTTCCGGCGGCTTCAGCCTGGGCAAAATAGTTTCGCACCGCTGCCCCCACAGGGTTCATGACCCCGGCGGCAGTCGCCATACTGGCGACATAACGCACATCCTTAGACGCGTTTTCGATCGAGAATTTATGCGCCTCAGGATCGCGGCCCAGTGCCGCCGCAAAATAGGTTTCGAAAAAGCCGCAGCCCATGCGGGATGGCCCCATCACCTCATAAACCGATTGCGGCGACAGGCCTGATCCGACCGCCATGCTTAGCGCTTCGGAGTATACAGAGGCATAAGACATGGCCATGAAGTTCATGATCAATTTCATCTTGTGACCTGCGCCTACCGGGCCAAGGTGGTTGATCGATCCGCTCCAGCATTCCAGAACCGGCCGAACGATTTCGAACGCCTCGGGGCTTGCGCCGACCAAGGCATCCAACGTGCCAGCCTCTGCCTCTTTTGGTGTCCGGCCCAATGGCGCATCAACAAAATGAAGATCCCGCGCCTCAAATTCAGCAGCCAGCGCCATAGTAGAGGTTGGATCAGCCGTCGTTGTATCGACCACCACCAATCCCGGGCGCGCGCCTGCGAGAATCCCCTGCTCACCGCGCACCGTTGCCTCAACCAAGGGCGAATTCGGCAAACACAGATGGATGATGTCACAACGTTCCGCCATCTCGCGAGCGCTGTGCACCTCGGTGGCACCCATTCCCAGCAGGCTCTCGACCGGTGTTCGGTTGCGGTTCCCCATTATCACAAGCTCATATCCGCCCTTGCGGATATTCTTGGCCATGCCATGCCCCATCAGCCCGACGCCGATAAAGCCCACCACTGGTTTGTCTGTCATGTCATTCCTCTCCTACAGGCTTGCCGTGATCCCGCCGTCCACGAACAGTGTATGACCGTTCACGAAACTCGCAGCATCCGACGCCAGAAATACCGCGGCGCCCTGCAATTCCTCGACGTTGCCCCAGCGTCCCTGCGGGGTACGCTTTTCAAGCCATTCGCTGAACGCCGAATCCGCAACCAAGGCCGCATTCAGCGGGGTGTCGAAATAGCCCGGCGCGATGGCATTGCAGTTCAGCCCCAGACGCGCCCAATCAGTGGCCATGCCCTTTGTCAGGTTGCTGACTGCTCCTTTGGAAGCAGTGTAGGGCGCAATGCCGGGGCGCGCCAAAGCTGTCTGAACAGAGGCTATGTTGACGATCTTTCCGCGCCCGCGCTGGATCATGTGTTTGGCCACGGCTTGTGCAACATAGAACACCGAATTCACATTCGTCCGCATCAGTCGGTCAAAAGCATCGGTTTCGAAATCTTCCAATGGTCCGCGATGCTGCATGCCGGCATTGTTGATCAAGATGTCGATCGGGCGCTCAGCCTCGTAGGCATCAACGGCGCTGCGAACCGCGTCAGGATCCGTGACATCAAATACCAAAGTGTCGACGTCCGCTCCGCTCGAACGCAGATCGGCAGCGGCCGCTTTGAGCGTTTCGGCGTCACGTGCATTCATCACGATGCGTGCACCGGATTCGGCCAGACCGCGCGCAAGGGCGTTGCCAATCCCCTTGGACGAGCCCGTGATAAGGGCCGTTCGCCCGGTTAGATCGAAATTTGGCATGATGTTCCCCGTTGTGGCCGCGCTCAATTCAGGCAATCACGTGTTTCGCATTGCACCCACACGGCACGTTGTTCAAAAACGGTATACCATTTGCGGCTCGAATCAAGCTGCCAGATGTTGGGAGACAAAACCAATCATGCGAGCGAACAAAAGCATCGCGCACACAGGACGTCGCGATCGATGCTGACCTTTACTCTGGCCGTCTTGCTGCTTTTCATAACGCCCGGACCGGGTGTGTTGACGACGGCTGGATTTGGGGCCGCCTATGGTTTCAGGCCCTCGCTCCAATATGTGTTCGGTCTGTTTCTGGGCACCAATATGGTCATGCTGGCGGTGATAACCGGATTCGCCGCCGTGATCCTGTCGATCCCGTGGCTGCGCTGGGTTCTGATGGCCGCGTCCATTGCCTACCTGCTCTATCTTGCCGCTCGCATCGCCTTTGCCGGCGCGCGTGTCGGGTTTATTGCGGCCAAGGCACCGCCCGGCATTCTGGGCGGATTGGCCCTGCAGGCGATCAACCCCAAGGCCTACGTGGTCAACACATCGCTGATTACCGGGTTCAGCTTTGCCCCTGACAATCTGCCTTTTGAAATTCTGTCAAAGGCGCTGATCATGAATGCGATCTGGATTCCGGTGCATCTTGCATGGCTTTACGCGGGCACTGTTCTGCACGAACTGAATCTGAGCGACACAGCCCAGCGTCGCATCAACATGGCTATGGCCTTGGCAATGTTGTCCGTTGTCGCGCTGGCAACTTTGACCGCCACCCAATCCTGAGGAGCCCCGGATGTTGCCGATTTCGAATTCTTTGATGGACGCGGCTCTCGCCGGACGGGTCTGGCGTCCGGGTGTTGGTCCTTCGCTAGTGACCCTGCGCGGGAACGATGTGGTGGACATCACCAGCAGCGTGCATCCCACCATGCGGGATTTATGCGAAGCGCCCAATCCTGCGCAGATCGTCAGGCAAGCCGAAGGCGAGACAATCGTAACGCTTCAGGAGCTGTCCAACGCCAGTCTGAACGCCAATGCTCAGGATGATCTGCGCTGGCTGGCGCCTTGCGATTTGCAGGCGATCAAGGCCTGCGGCGTCACCTTTGCAGGCTCCATGGTCGAGCGCGTGATCGAAGAGCAGGCGGCAGGCGACCCGGCCCGCGCCGAGGCGATCCGTGCCCGTGTCGGCACAATCATCGGAGACAGCCTTTCCGGTTTGACGCCCGGCTCCAAAGAGGCGGAAAAGGTCAAGGAACTGCTGCAGTCCGAAGGACTCTGGTCACAATATCTGGAAGTCGGGATTGGCCCCTACGCCGAAGTGTTCACCAAATCCCAACCCATGTCTGCTGTCGGGTGGGGTGCCGATGTCGGGCTGCACCCGGTATCCGAATGGAACAACCCGGAACCCGAGATCGTGCTGGTTGTTGGCTCGGATGGGACAATCAAAGGCGCGACCCTCGGCAATGACGTAAACCTGCGCGACATAGAAGGCCGCTCTGCGCTTTTGCTGGGCAAGGCCAAAGACAACAACGCATCCTGCGCGCTCGGCCCGCTGATCCGCTTCTTTGACGATGGCTATGGGATAGACAATCTGCGCCGCGCGGAACTGAGCATGTCGGTCACAGGCGAAGACGGGTTCGAGCTTCAGGGCCATAGCTCGATGACACAGATCAGCCGGGATCCCGAAGATCTGGCCGCCCAGACGATTGGACGCCATCACCAATACCCGGATGGGTTCGTTCTGTTTTGCGGAACGATGTTTGCACCGACCAAAGATCGCGACGGACCCGGTCTTGGATTTACGCACCACACCGGGGACGTGGTCGAAATTTCCGAAGAGGCGCTCGGCAGTCTGCGCAACACTGTTCGCCTGTCCACCGACTGTGCGGAATGGACCTTTGGAACAGCTGCACTGATGCGAAATCTAGCAAAACGGGGATTGTTGTAATGGGTCGGTTACTTTGTATCGGCGAGTGCATGATCGAAATGGCCCAGATCGGCGCCGGGACCTACAAGCGCGGATTCGCCGGAGATACCTTCAATACGGCTTGGTATGCCCGGCAGCTTTTGCCCAAAGACTGGAACGTCGGCTATCTGAGCGCTATCGGCGATGATGCAGCATCACAGGAGATGCGTGCCTTCATGTCTGGCGAAGGCGTAGAGACCTCCGCGCTTCGGACCGTAGCCGATCGCACCGTCGGCCTCTACATGATCTCTACCAAAGCAGGCGAACGCAGCTTTTCCTACTGGCGCGGGCAGTCTGCCGCGCGTCTTTTGGCCGAAGATCAAAACTGGCTTGAAACGCAGGTCATGTCCGCCGGTGCAATCCATTTTTCAGGCATAACACTGGCCATCCTGTCTCCCGAACACCGCGAAATACTGTGCCAAGCGGTCAGCCACGCGCGCGACGCCGGGGCGTTGGTATCCTTTGACACCAATCTGCGCCCCAAGCTGTGGAAAGACCAAGCCGAAATGAAGTCGGGCATCACCATGGGTGCCAAAGCGGCCTCGCTGGTATTGCCAAGTTTCGATGAAGACGCGGAACTGTTCGGCGACAAGGACCCGCGCGATACGATCACTCGCTACCAAAGGCTCGGGCCCAAACGGATCGTCGTGAAAAACGGCGGTGATCCAGTGACCATTGCCGAAGCAGATGGCCAAACGGAAACGGTCGAAGTAAAGCGCGCTTCCGAAATGGTGGACACGACCGCCGCCGGAGACAGCTTTGCAGCCGGATTGCTTGCGGCCCTTGTTCAAAACGCCCCGTTGGCTGAGGCGACAGCGCGCGCCAGCGCCCTTGCGGCGCAGGTCATTCAAGCGCCCGGCGCCTTGATCCCTGAAATTTTTCAAAAATAATAAACCGCAAGCGGGAGGAACAAACATGAAGGTACTCATCATTGGCGGCGGCGGCGTCGTCGGACAAAAGCTTGCCCAGCAACTGGCCCGGCGCGGAACGCTGCGCGGGGACAATATTTCTGGCCTTGTGCTGGCGGATGTGGTTGATCCGGCCCCGGTTGATGCCCCCTTTGATGTTGAGACCGTGACCTGCGACATCGCAAACGCGGCATCTGTAGCGCAGATCGTTACCGCCGATGTCGACGTGATCTATTTGCTTGCCGCGATTGTGTCGGCCCACGCCGAAGAAGACTTCGACGCCGGGTGGCAGATCAACATGATGGGCACGATGAATGTGCTGGAACGCGCCCGTGCGCTCGAAACAAAACCGGTTGTAGTCTTCACCTCATCCATTGCGGTGTTTGGCGGTGAAGTTCCGGATCCGATCGTAGATCACACCTTGCTGAACCCGCAAACCTCCTATGGCGCGCAAAAGGCTGTGGGTGAGCTTTTGATCAATGACTATTCGCGCAAGGGCTTTGTTGACGGGCGCGGTTTTCGACTGCCCACGATTTCCGTACGCCCCGGCAAACCCAACCGCGCGGCCTCAAGCTTCATGTCCTCGATTTTACGCGAACCGCTGAATGGCGAGGAAGCCATTTGTCCGGTAGATGATGACTTCCTCCACTACTATCTCAGCCCACGAAAGTGCGTCGAGAACCTGATCAAGGGAGCCGAAATTCCCGAACAGGATCTTGGCATGAACCGCTGCATGATGATGCCAGGTCGGATGTGGTCAATTCGTGAACTGGTGGACGCCATGACGGCGGTTGCCGGTCCGGAACCGGCGCGCCTGATCCGTTGGGAGGCGCAGCCCGACATTCAAAAGATCGTCAATGGCTGGCGTTTTGATCTGCGGCCGGAAAAGGCTATCAAGCTTGGGCTCGAAGCCGACGACAGCTTTGAGGACAACATTCGCTACTACATCGAAGACGACAAACCCGGTGCCTGACCTTTGGCGCCGGCTCAGATAACCGGCGTCAGCAAAGCCTTTCCGGCATGATGTGCCGCGATGTTGTCGCGTTGCAGTTTGGCCATCGCGGCGCGGGTTTCGACCGTGCCCGATCCCTGATGCGGCTGGATCACAACGTTGTCGAGTTTGTAAAAACGGTCATCAATCGCGGGCTCATTCAGGAACACATCCAGACCTGCGCCAGCAATCTTTCCGTTTTCCAAGGCATCCAGCAACGCAGCTTCGTCAACGGTGCTCCCGCGTGAGATATTCACAACGACGCCGCGCGGGCCCAATGCTTCGATCACCTCGGCAGAGACAAAATTTTCGGTGTCCTTGCCACCAACCAAAGCGATGACCAGAAAATCGACCGCGCGCGCCAGCGAAACAGGATCGCCATGATACTGCCAGCCCGGCGTGGTTTTTTCGCTTCGGGCGAAATAGTGAATATCCATTTTGAATGCCGCGAGCCGATCTGCGATTTCGCGCCCGATACGGCCCAAACCGACGATACCGACAGTGCTGCCGCTGGCTTTGCGGTTAAGCCTGTATTCACCCTTGGATTTCCAGTTGCCGGACCGCGCCCAGGCGCTGGCCTGCTCCATTTCCCGGCACTGCATCAGCAGCATTGCAACCGCCAGATCCGCCACATCGTCATTCAAGACATCCGGTGTATTGGTCACCTTGATCGATCGGGCTGCGGCTGCATGCACGTCAATGGCGTCGTACCCGACACCGAAATTGGCCACGATCCCAACGTTCGGCAAAAGATCCATCTGCGCAGCCCCAAAGGCATGGTGCCCCTTGTAGGCAACCGCAGCAATCGCCGCACGCTGATCGTCGGTCAGTCCTGCCAGTTCATCAGGCTTGGCGAGAAAGACAGGCGAAAATTCGTCCGAAAGCGCAGCACGTTCTGCATCGTTGAATGGGCCGATGGCCAATGTCTTGCTCATGATTTTGAATCCCCCGCGCCTGGCGCATTTTTTGGTATACCATTTTCGAGGATGCTCTGGCAGGTTGTGGCTGTCAACAACGCCGGGAGCCGCAAATCAGATGAGCGATCTACATTTTGCAAAAAGCCTGTCACGACTGGGCACCGAATCCGCCTTTGTCGTACTGGCCCGCGCCCAGGCTCTGGCCGCAGAAGGGCGCGACATCATCAATCTGGGCATCGGACAGCCCGATTTCCGGACGCCCGATCACATCGTCGAAGCCGGGATCAAGGCACTGCGCGATGGCCATCACGGCTATACGCCGGCAAACGGCCTGCCCGCACTGCGCGAGGCGGTTGCCGCTGATCTGCACGCCCGGCACGGCACCGAAGTAAACCCCGACAACGTTGTTGTCGTACCCGGTGGCAAACCGACGATGTTTTTTGCCGTTCTGATGTTCGGAGAACCGGGCGCCGAGATCATGTACCCGAACCCCGGCTTTCCCATCTACGAATCTGTCATCCGCTATTCCGGTGCCACGCCCGTGCCGATCCGTCTGCGTGAGGAAAACGGGTTTGCCTTTTCTGCCGACGAAGTGCTGAGCCAGATCACGCCCAAGACACGGTTGATGATCATCAATTCACCCGCCAATCCGACGGGCGGTGTCACACCGCGCGCCGAAATCGACAAACTGGTGTCCGGCTTGGCCGATCACCCGCAGGTGGCCATCCTGTCCGACGAAATCTACAGCCAGATGCTGTACGACGGACGGGAACACGTCAGTCTTTTGCAGTATCCCGAAATCCGTGACAGGCTGATCATGCTGGACGGCTGGTCAAAAACCTATGCCATGACAGGCTGGCGGATGGGTTATGCGGTCTGGCCCGACAGCTGCGTCGAACATGTCACGCGGCTTTGCATCAACGATCATTCCTGCGTCAACGCAGCTGCGCAATTTGCCGGACTGGCCGCGCTGACCGGACCCAAGGATGCAGTCACGGATATGGTGGCCCAGTTTGACGAGCGTCGGAAAATAATCGTTCGGGAACTCAATGCGATTCCCGGTTTTCGATGCGCCGATGCAGCCGGGGCATTCTACGCCTTTCCCAATATCGAAGGTACGGGCCTGACCGCAAAAGAAGCGCAAGACCGCTTTCTGGACGAGGCAGGCGTTGCCACCGTCGCAGGAACATCCTTTGGCGCCATGGGCGAAGGATACCTGCGTTTTTCCTATGCCAACTCGGCTGAAAACATCGTCGAGGCCTGCAATAGAATTCGCAAACTCTTTTGATGTCTGGCCCTGCGACACCTTCGATAGAGCGGAGCGACCCGGATATTCAATCCATGGCGCATGCGATCCGTTTTTTGGCAGTCGACGCGATCCGCGAGGCTGGCGAAGGTCATCAGGGCGTGCCGCTTGGCATGGCCGAGATCGCCGCCACGCTGTTCGCACGGCACCTGAAGGCAGACCCTCAAAACCCCCTGTGGCCTGACCGGGATCGGCTCGTGCTGTCCAACGGGCACGGCTCTATGCTGCTTTATGCGTTGCTACATCTGGCGGGCTACGACGAAATCTCGCTGGATCAGATCAAAGCATTCCGGAAACTCGGCTCACTCTGTGCAGGGCATCCGGAAATCGAGCAGCACGCAGGAATTGAAATCACCACCGGGCTTTTGGGACAGGGCATCGCCTGCGCAGTCGGAATGGCTGTGGCCGAGGCCCGTTTGGCAGCCGAATTCGGCAGTGAATGCGTGGATCATCGCACTTGGGCATTTGTCGGAGATGGCTGTCTGCAAGAAGGTATGGGGCAAGAAGCCATATCGCTCGCCGGACATCTGCGACTGGGCAAGCTGGCGTTTCTTTGGGACGACAACCGCATAACCGATGATGGTGATACCTTACTGGCCATTTCCGAAGACATTCCCGCCCGTTTTCGCGCAGCAAACTGGCAGGTGATCGAGGTCGACGGCCATGACATTGCCGCCTTGGACGCCGCCATGGATCAGGCGCGGCAAGACCCCAGACCATCCTTGATTGCCTGCCGGACCGTTATCGCAAAGGGCATTGCCCGGCTGCAAGGCCAGCGCGGTGGGCACAGCGCACCTTTGACCGATGCGGATGTCGCGGACATGCGCCACGATCTGGGATGGAACCACCCTGCGTTTGACATCCCGCGCAGCGTCTACGACGACTATGACACCGTCATGACCCGAGGCCGCACGGAACATGCGCTTTGGAAAGCCCGACTGGCGAGCGATCCCGGACGCGCCGAATTTGACCGGTGGCATTCATTCGCTCTGCCGTCTGACTGGTCGAACGTGCTGGCCGACCTGCCACATCAGTTCGCCAATGACCCCGGTCCCAAGGGGACGATCAATGCTTCCGGTGCAGTTTGCGACGCGCTCGACCCGGTGCTGCCTGAGTTGTTGGTCCTGTGTGCAGATCTAGAGGCGCCCACCGGCCACAAACGATCCCGCGCGGGCTTTGACGTGCAAAACCGGGCGGGCAGCTATGTGCACTGCGGCGTGCGAGAGCATCTTATGGGCGCGATGGCCTGCGGTATCGCAGCGCATGGCGGGCTTCGCCCGATCAACGTGACTTATCTTGCATTTGCCGACTATGAACGCGCCGCCATGCGGATGGCTGCCCTGATGAAGCTGCCTGCCTTGTTCGTCTTTAGCCACGACAGCATTGGTGTTGGCAGCAACGGCCCGACCCATCAACCGGTTGAGACGCTGGCGGCCTATCGCGCCATGCCCAACATGCGGGTTTTTCGGCCGGCGGATGTCACGGAAACCGCAGAAGCCTGGCAAATTGCGCTCGAGCATCTAAAGGGCCCAACAATGCTCGCGTTGTCCCGACAAGATGCGCCGCCAGTTTGCCCTGCCCGGTCCGAGAACCTATCCCGGCTGGGTGGTTATCTTCTCAGAGAGCCTGATGAGCAAAGGGATATTACGCTGATCGCAACTGGCACCGAGGTCGCGCTGGCCCTGCAGGCCAGCGAAACGCTGAAGGCTGAGG
>JAHDIS010000073.1 GCA_020630695.1 Paracoccaceae bacterium
GCCCAATCGCGGAACGTGCTGCGCAGGCCATGCGGCACAGCAGGACGGCCCGACACCGAGTCCAGCCAGCCGGGACGACCCGCCTTGGTCTCAACCTCGTTCAACCTACGCATGACGGCACTGAGGCTCATGTCGGACAACATCCCGCCCCGCGGTGCCCAAAACACGTAATCGGGTCGGTCGTCGCCGGGTTCGCGCTTTAGCCGCGGCAACAGCCGCAGGAGTCGGACAACAGCCTCGGACAGCGCCACGGTGTGCGCACGGCCTGCCTTCATACGCTTCGCAGGGATCGTCCAAACGGCCTTGTCCAAATCAATCTCGGGCCACGTCGCGCCCCTGACCTCTCCAGATCGGGCGGCAGTCAGGGCAGCAAACTCCAGCGCTCGCGTGCTCATGCCGTCGCGCTTCCGCAACGCCGAGAACCATTGGGGCATGTCGTCCAGCGCCACAGCAGGTTGGTGCGCTGCACTCTGCGCCTTCAACTTCGCGGCACTGGGCAAAAGCGGCGCAAGGTTGCCGCGCCATGTGGCGGGGTTCACGCCTTGCCGGTGGCCTGCGCTGGTTGCCCAATCAAGAACGGCTTCGATCCTGCCCCTGAGGCGGGAGGCCGTCTCGGTTTTGGTTGTCCAGATCGGCTGAAGCACTTTCAAAACGTCCGCGTTGGTGATCTGGTCAACCGCCATATCGCCCAGCACTGGCTTTGCGTAATTGTCCAGTGTCGAGCGCCATTGCGCTTTGTGCTTCTCGTTGCGGAACTCAGACAGCTTGAAAGCAAGATATTCATCGACGGCCATTGAGAACGTGACGACCGGCGCAACCTCGCGCTGAGCTTCTTCCCGCGCCGCCGCCCGCTCAGCAACTGGATCCACCCCTTGCGCGATCCGCCCGCGCTCAGCGCCCGCAAGCGTTCGCGCCTCGGCCAAAGTCACAGCCGGATAAGAACCAAGCGCCAACTCACGCCTCAACTTGCCAACAGCATAGCGGAGAACCCACATCCGCCCCCCGCTCGGAATGCACTGCAATGCCAGCCCAGGTATGCCGCCAACAGCGTGAAGGGTTCGGCGGCCCGTTCCATCGTAGCGCAGACGGCGAACTTCAACTTCGGAAAGTGTCTTGGCGAGCTTGGGCATTGCAACCTCTTTGTGTGGTCAAGGGATGCGGACCCACACACTCCCCACACAAAATGACTGCCATCGAATGCAGGTCGATGCAAGAGGATGACCATAGATGAGACACAAAAGGCGCTGTTTTAGCGGCGAAAAACCAAAAGGTCGCTTATTTATGCTTCTGAATGCATCAGCATGCATATAGACCACTAGCGGACTTCGTCTCCGCCACATTTCGACAATCTGATCGACGTGTAGCTGCTTTCGTTTCGGGCGAAGGCGGCAGTTTGCATGTTGGGATGCGCTGATGGGATATCTCTGTAATAGCCGCTAGATGGGGCCGAAACGGAGCCCATCTGAGCTGGTCGGGCATCATAGAGATCACGGGCGCATACCTGCAAAACTGCCTGAATTTTAGGCGAATTTTTTGAAACCGTTGCCCAAGAGCGGATATCACGCGTTCAAAGCGCGATGAGGCTTTCCATGAAGCACTCGTCTTTTATGAATATTTCCAATACTCTAGGCTTGGGGTGGCCATGGAAAATCAAAAAATCTTCGACGAAATGTGGGGAACGGAGGATAGCCTTCGGGAGCCATACCGTAAGTTTCAAACTTGGTTCGACAGCGAAGATCCGGCGCGTTTGCGAAAAAAACAGCGCGATGCCGAAGAGCTGTTCCGCCTGACCGGGATCACCTTCAATGTCTACGGCAAGGCCGAGGCCGAAGAGCGACTGATCCCCTTTGATATTGTTCCAAGGATCATTTCCGGCAGTGAATGGTTTCGTTTGTCCCGTGGGATCGAACAGCGTGTGCGGGCGATCAATGCCTTCCTTCATGACATCTATCACAAACAGGAAATCGTGAAGGCTGGCCGCATCCCCAAAGAGATGATCAGCCAGAACGAGGCCTTTTTACCCCACATGATCGGGGTCGAACCGCCGGGGGGTGTTTATACCCATATTGTCGGCATCGATCTGGTGAGAACGGGTCCGGGTGAGTTCTTCGTTCTCGAAGACAATGCGCGCACGCCTTCGGGTGTCAGCTATATGCTGGAAAACCGCGAGACCATGTTGCAGATGTTCCCGGAGCTATTCAGCCAGAACCGGGTTCAGCCTGTTTCCAATTACCCAACAGATTTGCGCCGCTCGCTTGCGGCCTGCGCGCCGCCCGCCTGTGAGGGCAAGCCCGTGGTGGCCGTTCTTACACCCGGAATTTACAACTCGGCCTACTTTGAGCACGCGTTTCTGGCCGACAAGATGGGCGTCGAGTTGGTCGAAGGCCATGACTTGCGGGTGGTTGACGGACGCGTCGCCATGCGCACCACACGCGGATACAGGCCGATCGACGTGCTCTATCGCCGGGTGGATGACGAGTATCTCGATCCGCTGAACTTCAATCCGGACAGTGCGCTTGGCGTTCCGGGGATCATGGATGTCTATCGCGCCGGTGGGATCACCATTGCCAATGCGCCCGGCACGGGGATTTCGGACGACAAGGCAATCTACAGCTATATGCCCGAAATCGTTGAGTTCTACACCGGAGAGCGTCCATTGTTGCAGAACGTTCAGACATGGCGGTGCTCGGAACCCGATGCTCTGGCCTATGTGCTCGACAATCTCGAAGAGCTGGTGGTCAAGGAAGTCCATGGCTCTGGTGGCTACGGAATGCTCATTGGGCCTACGGCCACGAAAAAGGATCTGGCAGCTTTTCGGCGCAAGCTGAAGGCAAGGCCGGGGAACTACATTGCGCAGCCCACCTTGGCGCTTTCAACGGTTCCGATCTTTTCGCGCGCAGGGCTCAGCCCCCGGCACGTCGATCTCAGGCCGTTCGTTTTGTGCAGCCCGGGAAAGGTGGATATCACCCCCGGTGGTCTGACACGGGTGGCGCTCAAGAAGGGTTCATTGGTGGTCAACTCTTCTCAGGGTGGCGGCACCAAGGACACCTGGGTTCTGGAGGACTGAGGCGATGCTAGGCAAAACCGCAAACGGCCTCTTTTGGATGTCACGCTATCTGGAGCGCGCGGAGAACACGGCGCGTCTGATTGAAACAGGGCAGCGGATCGCGTTGACCAGACTTGGTAGTGGCGAAGAGGAATGGATACCTGTACTGCAATCGGCCGGGTCTTTGGATGGCTTTCACGATGCCTATGAAACGCCTGGCCAAGAGGCCGCGGTCGATTGGATGCTGCGCGGGCGTGACAATCCATCGTCCATCATGGCCTGTATCGCTTCGGCCCGGCAGAATGCCAGACTGGTGCGCACGGCCATAACCGGCGAGGTGTGGGAAGCCGTCAACGCAACGTACATGATGGCGCGTGAGCTGCTTGCGCGGAAGGTCAGCGAGAGAGACTTGCCAGCCGTTCTGGCGGCAATCCGGCAAAACACCGCCTTGGTGCGTGGCATGATCCACGGGACAATGCTGCGCAACGACATCTACGATTTCCTGCGGATTGGGACGTTCCTTGAACGGGCCGATAACACCGCGCGCATTCTGGATGTGAAATACTACGTGCTTTTGCCCTCTGTCAGCGCGATTGGCAGCTCAATCGACAATGTTCAGTGGGAAAGCATATTGCGCTCGGTCTCCGCACGCGGCGGGTTCCGCATGGAGTATGGTTCAGAAGGGGGGCCGCAGGAAATCGCTCATTTCCTGATTTTCGACAAACGCATGCCGCGCAGTCTCGCGTTTTGCGTAGGCAAGATAAAAGACAACCTTCGATATCTGAATGCCAGTCAGCCGAAACCTTCGCAGTCCCAGAAACTCGTAACCCATCTCGAGACAGCTTACCTGTCGCATGGCATTGACCAGGTGTTCGAGTATGGGCTGCACGAATTTATCGAGAAGATGCTGGAGCTGCTCGGTGATCTCGCGGGGCAAATCCAGCTCGACTATCGGTTCTACGAGTAAGCCATGCGCCTGACCATTCATCACACCACCCGCTACAGTTTTGATAATCCGGTTCCTTTTGGGCTTCAGCAGTTGCGCAAGACACCGAAGAGCACGCCCAATCAGCATATTCTGGAATGGCATACGCGGATAATCGGCGGTCAAAAGGAACTGGTTTTCGAAGATCACCATAACAACGTGATTGAACTGATCAGCTTCGAACCCGGTGTCGAAACGCTCGAATTGGTTTCCGAAGGCCGGGTCGAGCTGAACGATACTCACGGAGTGGTTGGGCGCCATCGCGGCCCGGCACCACTATGGCTTTATGCGCGCCCAACCCAATTGACCGAGGCACGTGCCGGTGTTCGGGACATGATCCGCGACCTTGATGACCGGAATACCGTTGACATGCTGCATACACTTTCGGCGCGCATACGCAGCAAGGTGACCTACGAGATCGGTGTGTCGCAACCGGACTGGAGCGCAGAGGATGTGATCAAAGCGGGTGGCGGCGTTTGTCAGGATCATGCTCATGTGTTCATTGCCTGCGCCCGACAAATGGGTTTCGCCGCACGCTACGTGTCGGGCTACCTTTTGCTTGATGATCGGACGACGCAGGATGCCATGCATGCCTGGGCCGAGGCCCATGTCGAAGGGCTGGGCTGGGTTGGTTTTGATGTCTCGAACGGGATCTCGCCAGACACCCGTTATGTCCGTGTTGCAACTGGGCTGGACTATTCCGACGCGGCGCCTGTATCTGGAATGCGAATGGGTGATGCAGGAGAAGCGTTGAACGTTCAGATCCAAGTGGCGCAGCAGTGAGGCTAGAATGACGTATTGTGTGGGAATGATGCTGGATATTGGCCTCGTGTTTATGTCCGACACCCGCACAAATGCCGGACTGGACAACATTTCGACTTTCAAAAAGATGACAAACTGGGAGAGCCCGGGCGAAAGGGCGATCACGCTTATGTCGTCGGGGAACCTTGCGACCACGCAGGCTGTTGTCAGTCTGTTGGATGAACGCACACGCGCCCATGATGATCGCGACCCTTCGATTTTGGCGGTGCCTTCGATGTTTCAGGCCGCGCGGCTTGTGGCAGATACAATGCGCGAGGTGATTACCCAACACGCCGAGGCCGGCCAACAGGCGGACAGTGCATTTGGCGCTACTTTGATTTTGGGTGGTCAGATTAAGGGCGGCCCGCCTCGATTGTTCATGATCTACCCGGAAGGCAACTTCATAGAAGCCAGCGCCGATACGCCGTTCTTCCAGATCGGTGAGACAAAGTATGGCCGGCCCATTCTCGTGCGCGCCTATGATCCCCAGATGTCCTTCAAAGAAGCTATGAAACTGCTTCTGGTCAGCTTTGATTCCACTGTGAAAGCCAATCTATCAGTGGGTGCCCCGTTCGATTTTCATCTCTATGAGAAAGATACAATGAAGATCGAAACCACGGGTCGCATTGAACCCGAGGCCCCGTATTTCCAACTCATCTCTCAAGGCTGGGGTGATGCGTTGAAAAACGCGCTCGATAGTTTGCCGGACTTTTCCCTGGAGTAGGGGTGCCATTGCCTTTTGGCCTGTAGAGTTTTGAATTGATTGGATTTATTTCCCCAGAATGTCTTTCAGATTGATCGCGGGTTGAGCGACTTCGCGCAGATCCAAGGCGCTCAGGATGTCCAGCAGGTGGCTTTTCATCAGCTCTTCTGCATCCGCGCCGTCGCCTCTTCGAAGGGCATCGACCAGCGCGTGATGGGCGTGTTTTTCGCAAAGTGCGCTCTGACGCTTCCAGTAAAGCGCAATGATCAGCGATGATCGGGCGACCAGCCGTTCGATAAAACCCGCGATGGTGCTCTGGTCAGCGATCCGCGAGATTTCGATGTGGAACTGGCCAGACAGGCGCAGGGCCCGTCCGGATTGACCCGCGGCCAGCGCGTCGTGTTCGGCAGAGATATGTTTTTCGAGACGCTCAAGCGCTTCTTCTGTCATCCGTTCGGCAGCGGATCGGGCGGTTCTTGGCTCCAGCAGGGCGCGGGCCTCGAACACTTCCCGCGCCTCGCGGACCGTGGGCTGTGAGACAAAGGCACCGCGGTTGCGCTTAAGCTCAACCAGCTCTGAATGCGACAAAGCCTGAAGCGCCGTGCGAACCACTGTGCGGGACACTTTGTAGATGTCGCTTAGTTCATCCTCTCCCAGTTTGGTGCCGGGCAACAGCTTGTGCTCATGAATGGCCAGACTCAGCGATGCGAAAAGCTGCGCGCTTGGCCCTTTGAGCATGGGCTGGATGAAGTCGGATGGGCTTTCAGTCGTTGGCATTTGCATCTCCTGAAACCCGCAATGCCGTTTTTGCGAATCCAGCGCAAGTCACCACCCAATCGTACTCAACGTAAAACTTAATTGTATACAATCTTGTGCGCAAAAATGTGGCGGACGCTGTTTTTGGCGCGTAAATTTTAGGCGAATTAAGATTCCGGCGTCGAAATTTGTGCGAAAGCTTTGGCGGATCGGGCGGACGTGCCGCTTGGTGTGGGTGACTTCACTGAGGTGCCCAATGGCCAACGACTCGACGCTTGAACTTGTCTCTTTGACAAAACGGTACGGATCCACCGTCGCCGTGGATGCCATTTCCCACAACTTTCAGGCGGGCGTCTACGCCTGTTTGCTGGGTCCATCGGGGTGTGGCAAGTCCTCTACGCTGCGCATGATCGCTGGCCATGAAGACGTGTCGGATGGCTCCATTGTCCTGAGCGGTCGCGACGTATCGCATTTGCCACCTGCCAAGCGCGGAACGGCAATGATGTTCCAGAACTACGCGCTCTTTCCGCACCTGTCCGTACGCGACAACGTCGCATTCAGTCTGCGCATGTCCGGGGTCGAAAAACCTGAACGTTACAAACGCGCCGATGAGATGCTTGATCTTGTTGAAATGACCAGTCTGGCCGACCGCCGCCCGGACCAGCTTTCGGGTGGGCAGCAGCAAAGGGTCGCCCTTGCGCGTGCGTTGATCACGCGCCCGCAGGTCTTGCTCTTGGATGAACCTCTGTCGGCGCTTGATCCATTCCTGCGCATCCGGATGCGGGCCGAACTGAAACGGCTGCAGCGCGAGCTGGGGATCAGCTTTATTCACGTCACGCACGGGCAGGACGAAGCGTTGGCATTGGCCGACGAAATCATCGTCATGAACGACGCCAAAATCGAGCAGGCCGGACCCGCGCGTGATGTCTTCAACAAACCGCGCACCGCTTTTGTCGCCCGCTTTATGGGCGGTCACAACGTGCTGAAGCTTCCGCAGGGCCATATCGCGCTGCGCTCGGACGAAATGATTGTCACCACCCCGGATGAGGGCCGGATCGATGGCCGCGTAATCGGGGTGGAATATCAGGGCACGCATATCGCCCTGACCGCCGAAGTCGCTGGGGGCCAAGAGGTTACTGCCCTCATGCCGGACGCCAGCTTTCTCGACGCACCCAAGGATCTTGGCGAGGTCATTGGACTGCAATGGGAGGACCGGGTCGCACATCCGCTGACCGCCTAGAACGATCGCCACCATGCTCAACAGAGAGGAAATAACATGACGACAATTTCGAAAATCCGCTACAGCCGCCGTGCGCTGCTGAAAACCGGTGGGGCCGCCCTTGCGGCATCCGCGCTGCCGGCGCCCATGGTCTGGGGGCAGGAATCCAAGAACATCACACTGCGCCAGTTCGGCACGGGTGTTTCCAACCTCAATGAAGTTGCAACCAAGGTTAAGGAAGACCTTGGCATCACGCTGGAAATGACGGCCTTGGACACCGACAGCGTGACCCAGCGCGCTGCCACGCAGCCCGACAGCTTTGACATCGCCGATATCGAGTATTTTGTTGCCAAAAAGGTTTGGCCAACAGGCAACCTTCAGGCGATGGACGCCACCAAGATCGCCAACTACGATAAGATCGTTGGCATTTTCCGCAATGGTAAGCTGACACCGGAAAGCACCATCGCACAGGGCACCGCGCCGCACACGGTCGGTTTCGTGGAAGGCCCGGATGGAACGTCCTTCGTGGACAACGAATCCGGCTGGATGACCCTGATCCCCACTATCTACAACGCGGACACGCTGGGCATCCGCCCTGACCTGATTGGTCGTCCGATCACCAGCTGGACCGAACTGCTGAACCCCGAGTTCAAAGGCAAGGCGTCGATCCTGGATATCTCCTCGATCGGTATCATGGATATGGCCATGGTCTGCGAAGCGATGGGCGAAATCACCTATGGCGACAAAGGCAACATGACCAAGGAAGAGATCGACAAGACGATTGCGATCTTTACAGAAGCCAAGAAAGCCGGTCAGTTCCGTGCCTTCTGGAAAACCTTCGATGAATCCGTGAACCTGATGGCTTCGGGCGAAGTCGTCATTCAGTCCATGTGGTCGCCGGCGATCACGGCCGTGCGTTCGCGTGGCATCCCGTGCGTCTACCAGCCGTTGAAAGAAGGCTATCGCAGCTGGGGTGGCGGCATCGGTCTCTCGGCCAGCCTGTCCGGCATGGAGCTGGATGCAGCCTACGAATACATCAACTGGTACCTGTCCGGTTGGGTCGGCGGCTTCCTGATGCGTCAGGGTTACTATTCGGCCGTGCCGGAAACCTCCAAGGAATACATGTCCGAAAACGAGTGGGGTTACTGGTTCGAAGGCAAGGAAAGCACCGGCGACATCACATCGCCGTTCGGCGACAAGCTGGCTGGTGCTGGCGAAGTGCGCGACGGCGGATCGTTCTACGACCGTATGGGCGCAGTTGCCTGCTGGAACTCCGTTATGGAAGAGAACCAGTACATGGTTCGCAAGTGGAACGAGTTCATCGCCGCTTAAGCACCACAGCGCGGGGGCATCCGTCCCCGCGCGCACCCTTCTTTTGGAAGACCTATGACCAAACAAGTCACCGCATGGATACAGGCCGCACCGATGGCGTTGGTGTTGCTGGCATTTCTGGTCGCCCCGATCATCATGATCGTGATCGTCAGTTTCTGGGGCGCGACCGAATACTCGATCTATCCCGCATTTCAATTCGACAACTACGAATTTCTGTTTGGATCTCCGGTGACCTACACCGTGTTCGCGAACACGTTTAAATACGCCTTGATCACTTGGGCCTTTACCTTTGTCATCGGTTTTACCGTGGCCTATTTTCTCGCATTCGAGGTCCGCTCGTTGAAGTGGCAGATTGCCCTTTTCCTGTTGTGCACAATCCCCTTCTGGACCTCGAACATCATTCGCATGATTTCATGGATCCCGTTTCTGGGGCGTAACGGGCTGGCCAATTCGACCTTGATTTCATGGGGTGTGATCGATGAGCCATTGGAGTGGCTGCTGTTCAGCGACTTCAGTGTGATCCTTGCTTTCGTGCACCTCTACACGCTGTTCATGGTCGTTCCGATCTTCAATTCGATGATGCGGATTGATCGATCGTTGATCGAGGCTGCCCGGGACGCCGGGGCGAGCGGCTGGCAAACCTTGCGTCACGTTATCATCCCGCTGTGCAAGCCGGGCATCATGATCGGGTCGATCTTTGTCAGCACATTGGTAATGGGCGACTTCATCACGGTGCGTTTCATGTCCGGATCGCAACGCGCGAACGTTGGGCGATTGATTTCGAATGACATCAGCTTGCTTCAGTATCCGTCAGCGTCTGCCACCGCCGTGGTTTTGCTGATCACGGTGCTGATTGTCATCGCGCTGTTGTTGCGGCTCGTCGACATTCGCAAGGAGCTTTGAGATGGAAAAACGCAGTCTCAGCTTTTACCTGCTTTCCGGCTTTTTCGTACTGTTTGTGCTGTTTCTATACGGGCCGATCCTGACCATTGGTATTCTCAGCTTCCAAGGGCCTCAAGGGGGCCTGACCTTCCCGATGAACGGTGTTTCGTTGCACTGGTTCCGCGACCTGTTTGAAGAACAGGCTGTCGGTGACATCTGGGGCAGTTTCCGCCGATCATTTGCCCTGGGTCTCATGGTGATGGTCACGACAGTTGTGGTATCAGTTTTGGGCGGTTTAGCGTTTCGCAAACGTTTCAAAGGGGCGACGATCCTGTTCTATCTCGCCATAGCCTCGCTGGTGATCCCGTCGATCCTGATTTCGCTGGGCGTTGGTCTGATCTTCAACCAGTTGGGACTGCCGGTTCACTGGGCAAGTTCGGGGTACGGCAGTCAGTTGACCTGGACCTTGCCGTTTGGCCTGCTGATCATGTTTGCAGTCTTCAACAGGTTCGACAAAAGCTATGAAGAAGCGGCCCGCGATCAGGGTGCGAGCGCGTGGCAGACTTTTGCCTATGTCGTGTTGCCGATCATAGCGCCATCGCTGCTTGGGGTCGCACTGTTCGGCTTTACGCTCAGCTATGATGAATTCGCCCGTACGCTTTTGACGGCAGGCAGCTACAATACGCTGCCGCTTGAGATTTTCGGGATGACAACCAATGTGACAACGCCGGTGATCTTTGCGCTGGGAACGCTGACCACTGTCTTTTCTTTCTGCATCATCGGCGTCTTCTTTGTGATGGTCTGGTTCATGTCACGCCGTAAAGACAAAGGCTCTGATGCGGGCAAGGGGCTGGTCTGATCAATGACCGTTGTTTTGATCAACCCCAACAGCACCGAAGCGATGACACGCAGCGCGTTGAATGCGGCGCGCCAAGCTGCCCCGGACATCCAGTTCGAAGGTGTCACATCGCATGCCGGGCCTGCATCAATCGAAGGGGCTGAAGATGGCGCACGGGCGGTGCCGCCCTTGTTGACATTGGTCAAAACCGCATCAGATCAGGGCGCAAAGGCTGTGATCATCGCCTGTTTTGACGACACCGGGCTAGACGAAGCACGCGCCAGTGCCGCTTGTCCCGTTATCGGAATTGGGCAGGCAAGTTTCACACTGGCCAGCCTGCTGTCTGGGCCAGCCAGCGTCGTGACGACAGTCGAGGCCGCGGTTCCTGTTATTGAGGCTAATATCCGCGAACAAGGCTTTTCGGATGTGGTCGGAAGTGTGGTTGCGGCTGGTGTTCCGGTGCTCAGTCTGGAAACAGAGCCGGACCAAGCGGCTCTGGCCTTTGAACAGGCAGCAGCCGAGCTTCCCCAAGATACCGCAACCTTGATCCTTGGATGCTCTGGTGCCGTGTCGATCAAAACGCGTATTCAGAAGAACACACGACTGCGGGTCATTGACGGGGTTAGTGCCGCTGCACGGCTTTGCCGCGTGTTCTAGGCTCTTCGCGGGCCAGCCCCGTAAGACCAAGAGTCAGGCCGCGATCGATCCCGACGACCACGTTGTTGCGGATTGGTTAAAACTGACCAGACAATCCGGTGGTATTTCGTCCCAATGCCCTGCGATCCCATCCAGAGGCTCTGATGCAACCACGACGCCGTCATCCATCCATGTGCGGGATACATAAAGCGTCGGGCATTTTCCGTCGCTCGCATGCCGAAAACACAACAGGCGTTCGCCATCGGAAAAGATGCAGGTCAAACGGAAAAAGGCAGGTACCTTCACCCGTTGCGCCGTTTCCTTCAGTTGGCGGATGACCGCTTTACACGCTTGCTCCGGGTGATCTGCAAGCCCGGCATTGAGCAGCAGAAGAAACAGCAATTCGGAATCCGTACTGCCGTGGCGCAATGCATAAAGTTCATCAGGCAAAGAGGCTTCGAGATCACGCCGTAGTGCGGTGAATG
Source organism: Paracoccaceae bacterium (assembly GCA_020630695.1). Lineage (GTDB taxonomy): Bacteria > Pseudomonadota > Alphaproteobacteria > Rhodobacterales > Rhodobacteraceae > Thalassococcus_A > Thalassococcus_A lentus. The sequence goes on from JAHDIS010000073.1 coordinate 11,684, forward strand.
AACCGGTTTGCCCGTTGTGCATAAAGCTCCAGTTGCCATACACGAAAGGGTGGCAATTTGAGCGGGCCGTTTCGCCTTCTGTTGAGGCGCGCACATGCGACAGAAACAACGGTGCCGAGATGTGATGACACAAGCTCAGCAGATTGCTGTCGGACCACGCAGGAAGAACGTCTTTGAACAATCCGGGTTCATTTTGCGTTCCGTACCAAGCGATGCCAAACCCATCTCCGTTGACGGACAGCTTGGCTTCATTGGCTTCCTGACTTTGCGCCAGCAGCGAATGGCTGGGCGAAATGACAACGTCGGAAAGGGCGCGTGACGGGCCCAGGTATGCAGCCATGCGACACATCAGTGTCGGCTCACGATGCGGGCATTCATGTCTTGGATCATGCGGCTGGCGGTCTTTTCAAATAGACACGGGATAATGGCATGGATCAACGCGGCGAAACCGGCCGCTAGCAGGCGTGCGGCAAACCAGCCGGCAAAGCGCATATGTTCGAAGTAGGTTTCATCAACAGACTGTGGATGGTCCACAAAAACTCGCTGCAGGGATTTGATCATGGCGCTTCCTTTCCTTCTTTGTTCTGGAAAGTAGCCATCAATTTGCAGGTATGTGTCCCAAAATGCACTTCCAGACTGAAGCTTTTGTGGATATTGTCCCAAGAATGGCGGGTATTATTGACGAAATTGACATGCGTTTGTTGCGGCTGCTGCAACAGGATTCTTCGCTTAGCGTAGATGCGCTTGCGGAACAGGTTCATCTGTCGCGTAATGCTTGTTGGCGGCGCGTGAAGCGTCTTGAGGCCGAAAAGATCATTCAGAAACGGGTCGCCCTTGTTGATCCAGCGGCCGTTGATCTGGGTTTGCAGGTCTTTGTTCTGATTCGGACAAGTGACCACAGCGCTGATTGGCTGGCTTCGTTTCGCAACGCAGTCCGGCAGATGCCGGAAATCGTTTCGGCCCAGCGAATGACCGGGGATCTGGATTATGTGTTGCGGGTGCGGGTCGCGGATGTCGCGGCCTATGACAGGTTCTATCAGCGCCTGATCGACAAGGTGCAACTGGCGGACGTGTCAGCCAGCTTTGTGATGGAAGACATCAAGGACACGACAGCCCTGCCGATCTGAAAAGATCGCTTTTGGGTCGGTCGAAGACTGTCGAGGGGTAGGGTGGTCAGCCCCCGCTGATGCAGCGGGGGCCGGTTTCTTTATCAAGATGCGAGAAGCACGCGGATCTGGAACTCTTTCAGCGTTGCACGTGCCGCCGGATAGACGCTTTCGGTGCAGCCCTTCTTGAGCTCAGGGAAGATCGCAAATATCTCGGCACGGGCTTCGGCATCCAGAGCAGACAGAGACACGTCGCCGGGCTGGAAGCTTTCGGTCCAGCACCCGTCAGAAATGACGACCTCGTGGTGTTCGAACATGAAGTGGACGTAGGTCACTTCGTCCAGATCCACTTCTTCGACACCGTCCAGCACAAGCAGATGCTTGGCAGGCACAAGAACCTCGTCTTCACCGAACCAAAGTTCCGTACGAGAGCCACCGATCAGCACCCGGTGCTGAGGCGAAACCAGCAGATCACGCGACGGAACACCTTTGGCCAAAGCGTCCTTCTTGATCAGGATCGGCTTCAGGCCGTCGACCTTGGCCATCGTCGCTTCGTCCACCAAACGGGATCCGGCCCAAATGACAGGCTGATAGCCATTGTCGCGGGTCAGAACGCGCGTTCCGACAGTGATCTCTTCTACGGGCATTTCACCCTGTGCGGTCTTGATCTTTGTGCCGGGGGTAAAGCATGGCACGTAGTTCAGGTTCTCGATCTCGGAGAAGGTGACAACCTCACCGGTATCATAGTAGGTGATTGTCCCGCTTTCCTGGCTTGGATCGTCATAGACGATTTCCGCCGGGCCGGTCACGTTCAGCGTGTCACCAACGGTTTCGCCGGTTTCACCACCCACGATGGTCAGGTTGTTGCCGTCCAGATCACCTGGTGTCAGGTTGAAGACGTCATCGCCCCCGCCGCCCTGCGCCGTGTCGCCAGAGCCAACATTCAGAACGTCAGCGCCTTCGCCACCAAAGAGCAGATCTGCGCCTTCGCCACCGGTCAGCGTGTCCGAGCCTTCGTTGCCGTAAAGCTCATCCGCGCCAGCACCACCGTCGAGGCTGTCATTGCCCAGATCACCGACAAGGGTGTCGTCGCCGGTGCCACCTTCGACGGTATCGTCGCCAGCATCACCATCCAACTGATCCGCGCCGTCGCCGCCCACAACAGAGTCGTTGTCGTCGCCGCCCAGCAATGTGTCATCGCCGGACCCGCCGGTCATGGTATCGTCACCGGCGCTGCCGTTGACATTGATGCCCACGGTGTCGGCGGTACCGTCAACACTGTCAGCGCCTGAACCAAGGTTGATCGCTTCGATTTCGGAGAACGTGACTGTCGTGTCGGTGTTGGTGAAGGTACCCGCTTCGTCACCTGTGTAGGTGACTGTGGTATCCAATGTCTCACCACCAGCTTCGATCAAATCCTGATCGGTGCCTGTCGTGACAGTCTCGCCACCAATAATGGTGTCGTTGTCTGCAGAACCGTTCAGGTCAAAGACATCGTTGTCCGCGCCACCGTCGAGCAGGTCATCACCCAGACCACCCGCAAGCGTGTCAGAGCCATCTTCACCGCGCAGCGTGTCATTGCCGGTGCCCGAGAAGCCACCGCCGGTCAGGCTGTCATCGCCAGCGCCGCCCAGTACAGAGTCTGCGCCCAGCGATGCCGTGACAGTGTCATTGCCGTCGCCGGCAAAGACGGTGTCATCGCCATTGTTCGACAGAATGAAGTCGTCGCCTTCGCCGCCATCGATTGTATCGTTGCCGTCGCCGCCGCTGATCGTGTCATTGCCGGTACCGCCGTCGATGCTGTCCGCATCGTTGCCTGCATTGACAACGTCGTTGCCCGCGCCAGCCTGAATGATGTCCTGATCGCCGGTCTGGCCTGCGAACTGTGCGTCGTTGGCATCAACAAGATCGCCATCCGGATCGCCAACATAGCTGCCGCCAATTGTATCGTCGCCAGCTGTGCCGGAAACGATGCCGTCGGAGCCCAGCGGAATGCCCATGGCATTCAGGGCCAGCGGGTCGGTCACATCAGCGGGCGCAATACCGACCAGAGTGACGTTCTCGCCATTCGGGAAGGTCAGAACTGCGTTGCCGCTACCGTCATCGCTGACAACCACGTCATTGGTGTTCACCGGATTGCCGAGATTGTCGTTCAGACCTGATACGTCGAACTGGTCCTGACCCGTGTATGTGCCGTCGCCATTGTCAATCGGGCCTTCGAAGTCGGCCACAACGTCGTTGCCGGAACCATCTTGCAGAACAACAGTGTCCACTTCGCCATCGGCTGGACCGACGTTGATGTTGTCGTCACCTGCACCGCCGTCGACGGTATCCGCACCAGACGATGTGACAAGGCTGTCATTGCCCGCACCGCCTTCGACGCTGTCATTGTCGAGACCCGAGAAGATCGTGTCGTCGCCGTCACCGCCGAGGATCGTGTCATCGCCGGTTCCGCCAAAGACGTATTCGTTTCCGGTGCTGCCTGTCAGGCTGTCCGAACCCGCGCCCAGCGTCAGCTGTTCGATCTCGGAGAAGGTGGTTGTGCCGGTGCCGTCGCTGATGGTGCCAGCCTCGGGGCCAGACATGTTGATGGTCAGATCGGTGGCAATGCTGCCCATTTCGATCCGGTCACCACCGCCGTCTTCGTCGGTTTCGCCGCCAACGATGGTATCGTTCTGAACCGCTCCATCGAGGAAGATGACGTCATCACCGGCGCCTGCGTCGACGCTGTCGTCGTCAAGGCCACTGTCGATGGTATCATCGCCTGCGCCTGCAACGATCGTGTCTTCGTTGTTGCCGGATCCGTCAACATTGTCGCCTGCGTCGACCATGTCGCCTTCGGGATCGCCGGAATAGCTGGCATTGATCACGTTGGCTGTGCCGTCGCCGGAAATGATACCGTCGGAAAGCGGGATGCCGATTGCATTCAATGCGGCCGGGTTGCCCTGAAGATCGCCTACCGGCGCTCCGAAGAGCGTGATGCTCTCTCCGTTCGGGAATGTCAGAACAGCGTTGCCGGTTCCGTCATCGGTGACAACAACGTCCGCTGTGGTCACAGGGAAGCCGTTGTCGTTGTTCAGTCCGGAAACATCCAACTGGTCCTGACCGGTCCATGTGCCGTCGCCGTTGTCGATGGGCCCTTCAAAACCACTGACCGTGTCACTGCCCGATCCATCAGCCAAAGCGATTGTGTCGTCGCCGCCGCCAAGAACGATGTTTTCGATCTCGACGAAGGTTGCTGTGTCGATGCCATTGCTGACGCTGCCCGCTTCCGGGTCGGCACTTGTCAGATCAACTGTGACGCCGGTCGTCGTGCCAGACAGATCAAGCGTATCGCCGGCGGTTTCACCCACTTCACCACCTTCGATGGTGTCGTTGCCGAAATTGTCGGTCAGCGAAATGGTGTCGTCCTGAGCGCCGCCAAGGATGCTGTCGTCGTCGAGCCCACCGTCCATAAGGTCCGCGCCGTCGCCACCTTCCAACGTGTCGGCCTCGCTGCCGCCGGTCATGACGTCATCGCCAGTGCCACCGATCAGACTGTCGGTTCCTGCGCCGCCGGCGAGGGTATCGTCTTCGATGCCGCCATCCAGTGTGTCGTTTCCGGTTCCGCCTTCAAGCGAGTCGTTGAAACCACCGCCCAGCAGGCTGTCGTTGCCGTCGCCGCCGATCAGAGTATCGGAAGAAAGGCCGCCATCCAGCGTGTCGTTGCCAGCGCCGCCTGACAGCAGGTCTTCGTCTTCGTTGCCGAAGATCAGGTCATTTCCGATGCCGCCGTCGATCGTATCGACACCGATGCCACCGTCGATGGTGTCAGCGCCGCCGCCACCAATCACGCTGTCGTCGCCTGCGCCCGCGTCGATCGAGTCAAGCCCGGACCCGCCATCCACTGTGTCGGCACCGTCGCCGGCAAGGATCGTGTCGTCGTCGTTCTGGCCGCTGATTGAATCGTTGCCAGCGCCACCAATCAGGCTGTCGTCGCCATTGTTGCCAATGATCGTGTCATTGCCGTCGCCACCATCAATGGTGTCCGCTCCCAGGGCTGCGGGTGCGTCGCCACTGGTTCCGAATGTTCCGCTGTCGTTTCCGCCAACAAGGTAGTCGTCGCCCAGGCCACCGGAAATGCTGTCCTGGCCTTCACCGCCGGCGATGCTGTCATTGCCGTCTTCGCCAAAGATCGTGTCGTTGCCGAGCTCGCCCAGAACGGTGTCAGCACCGGCGCCAGCTGTAATCACATCGGCGTCGCCACCTGTCTGATTGTCACCCGCATCCACGAGGTCGCCTTCGGGATCGCCCACATAGCTGCCGTCGATCAATTCGCCGCCGGCTGTGCCTTCCACAATATAGTTGGGGGCAGGGATGCCCATGGCTTCCAGTGCGGCCGGATCGTCAACCTCGGATGGCGTCACGCCAAGCAACGTAATGCTTTCCCCATTCGGGAATGTCAGGATCGCATCGCCGGTTCCGTCACCATTTGTATCGGTGACCGTGACATCGCCGGTGTTGACCGGTGCGCCGTCGGCATCGGTCAGGCCTGAGACGTCGAGCTGGTCATTGCCGCTGAAGGTGCCGTCGCCGTTGTCAGTCGGCGCTTCAAAGCTGGAGACGGTGTCGTCACCATCGCCATCACCGAACACAACCGTGTCGACTGCATTGTCCGCCGGGCCAAGATCGAAGGTGTCATTGCCCGCGCCGCCGTCGACTGTGTCGATGCCCGCGCCGGTGGACACGTTGTCGTTTCCGTCAGACCCGATAACACTATCGTCACCTGCGCCGAGCCAAACTTCTTCGATTTCGATGAATGTCGCCGTGTCCGTTGCGTTAGACAAGGTTCCGTCTTCGGGATTGCTCGGGTCGCCTGCCGACAAATCCAGAACAACGTCTTCGGACATCTTGCTGCCGTCCAGAACGTCGCCTGTGGTTTCACTGGTGCTCCAACCATCGATGGTGTCGTTGCCGAAGCCATCTTCCATGATGATCGTGTCGTCACCACCACCCGCAAAGATGGTGTCTGCATCGTCACCACCAACCAGTTGGTCGTCGCCGTCACCAGCAGACAGCGAGTCCTGTCCTGCGCCACCTTCAAGAGTATCGGCGCCAGCGTCATTGCCGCCCAACAGAGTATCGTTACCAGCGCCACCGGTCAGGAAGTCCGAGCCATCGGCCCCGTCGAGGTAGTCGTTACCGTCGCCAGCTTGCAATGTGTCGTTGCCAAGCCAACCTTCCATGCTGTCGTCACCAGCACCGCCGGTCAGGCTGTCGTCGCCCTCTGCACCAAAGATGCTGTCCGCACCATCGCCACCGTGAACGGTGTCATTGCCGGCGTTGCCGCTCAGCCAGTCATCGCCTATGCCGCCATCGATTTGGTCGTCGTCGTTGCCGCCAGAGACAGTGTCGTCGCCAGCGCCCGCGTTTACGGTGTCATTGCCAGCTCCTGCTGCGATCGAGTCGCTGTCAGAACCAACAACTTCGCCATGGGTGCCGAGAGCATCACCATCGTCGACGGTTGTTCCATCCGCGTCCGAATATCCTGCGCCGATATTGTCGGCGCCGGCTGTACCGGACACAACATTGTCGTTCGGATCATTCGGAATGCCGATTGCTTCAAGCTCGGCATCGCTATCCACCTGCGTTGGCGCAACACCAAGCAAAGTGATGCTTTCACCGCCCGGGAATGTCAGGACCGCGTTGCCAGAACCATCGTCGGTCACAGTGACATCGCTAACGTTGACAGGGGTCGTGCCACCATCGCTGGTCAGGCCCGATACGTCCAACTGGTCGATGGTCGTGCCATCGCCACTGTCGGTCAGGTCAAACGAGGAAACCGTATCGGCGCCGTCGCCGTCGGAAAATACCACGATGTCGCGATCGCTGTCGGTCCCGAGGTCGACCGTGTCTGCGCCTTCGCCGGCATCGACTGTGTCGGCACCTGCGCCTGCTTCGATGGTATCGTCACCGCCACCCATATTCAGGGTGTCGTTGCCCGCGCCTGTTGCGATGTTTTCGGGGCTAAAGGTGCCCGTCACCGTATCGTCGCCTGCACCAGTTTCAATGCGCTCAATCTGCGAGAACAGTACGCTGTCAGTGCCGGTCGTTACAGTACCTGCCTCAAAGCCAGAGTAAACGATGGTCGATCCTGCGGTAACAAGCGACAAGTCGAGGCTGTCAAAATCGGTTCCTGTGGTCGCGCTTTCGCCGCCAATAACAGTGTCGTTTC
>JAHDIS010000074.1:0-10599 GCA_020630695.1 Paracoccaceae bacterium
AAAACCGTCAGGGTTTGCAGACCGGCTGCCCCGAAGAAATCGCCTATATCAACGGCTGGATCGGGGATGATACATTGCGTGAGCATGCTGAGAAGTTCCGCAAGAACAAGTATGGTGCCTATCTGCAGGCGTTGCTATAAGCCGCGGCCAATCGAGGCTGTTGGACAACTGAAAGGATGACGATGACGGAGCGCAAGCTGCTTGGGTTCGGGCATTCGCACCTCTCTGCAATCGCCAAAGGCTGGTCTGGTGCACACCGGGCCGGCTATTATCCGGGGATTGCCGGGCATTTCGTCCGTTTGAATACCGCGACTTTTCAGCCTCTGACAGAGAACGTCACCGCTTCGCCGGAACTGCTGGACGATCAGCGCGCCATGGCGAAGCTGACCAAGCGGCTGCGCGGTCCGCTTGAGGCGGAGTTTGCCTCTGGTGAACGGGTGCGGGTTCTGACCGATGCCACCGAGCGGCGCCTGGGTCACATCTTTAAGCGTCAGGAACCGGATGCAGTTCTGCTGGCTTGTATGGGCAATGAGTACAACACGCTGGGGATGCTAAAGCACCCCGAGCCCTATGACTTTGAAATGCCGGGTTCCGATCTGCCTGTCGTCGAAGGTGCGCAGGTCATTCCATACGCGATGATGCGGGCCCAGATGCAGGCGATGGCGGAACAGAATGTTCTGCTGTACTGGCGCTTCTTCAATGATGTGACCGGTGACGTGCCGGTCTACATGGTGCCGCCACCCCCGCCGATCGCGTCAGAAGAGCACATCATGTCCTATCCCGGTGCTTTTGCAGACCGGGCCAAGGAATACGGCATTTCCCCGGTCAGCCTGCGTCGCAAGATGTGGATGCTCTATTGTCAGGTACTGCGCGAAACCGTGGCGGGCACCAACACGGTTTTCCTTGAACTGCCGGAGCTGGTGTTCTCAAACGGGTGTCTGGCCCAGCAGTTCTGGCAAGAAGATCCGACCCATGGAAATCGTGAGTATGGCAACGTGATACTCGATCATGTTCTGTCCACCGCGTTTGCCGAAGAACTGGAGGCCTGAGCCAATGGGCAAGACCCCGTACAACGATTTGCCGGACCATTGCTTCTGGAGCCGCACCCATCGCGGCAAAGAGATTCACGAGATCGACCCGGTGGTGCAGGGTGGTTTCAAGCTAAAGCCAAACATGAAGATCGCCACCGCGGGCAGCTGCTTTGCGCAACACATCGCGCGGCATCTGCAGGGGCAGGGGTACAACTATCATGTCACCGAGAAACCGCATCCGGTGATTGCGGACAAGGTCGCGCGCCAGTTCGGCTATGGGGTGTTTTCGGCGCGCTACGGCAACATCTATACCGTCCGGCAGCTGATCCAGCTGGCGCAGCGCGCCTATGGTGAACAGACGGCGGTTGAGGATGTCTGGGAAGTGGAGGGCGGTTTTATCGACCCGTTCCGCCCGAACATCCAGCCGGAGCCCTTCGCAACGATGGAAGAGTTCACTGCGGCGCGCGAAGTGCATTATGCAGCCGTGCGTGAAATGATCGAAACGGCGGATGTCTTTGTCTTTACCTTTGGCCTGACCGAAGCCTGGGTGTCCAAGGAAGACGGAATGGTCTTTCCGCTCTGCCCCGGTGTAGCCGGTGGTGAGTTCGATCCGGACCGCCATGAGTTTCACAACTTCTCGGTGGAAGAGATCGTGTCGGATTTCGAGGCCTTTGTCGCCGGAATGCGCCACGCCAACCCGAATGTGAAAATCCTTATGACGGTCAGCCCGGTGCCATTGATTGCCACTGCGCGCGAAGACCAGAGCGTGATTACCGCAACCAGCTATTCCAAGGCTGTGTTGCGCGTTGCCGTTGAAGAATTGAAACGGCGTATTGACGATTGCCACTATTTCTCATCTTACGAAATCATTACCGGAAACTATACACGCGGCGCCTATTACGGGCCCGACCTGCGCGAAGTTGAACGTGCCGGTGTGGACCATGCGATGTCGCTGTTCATGAAGCATTACACGGACGGCACCAAGCAGGCAGCCAAGACAGGCCCGGCGCGGGTGCGAGACGTGTTCAAAGAAAAAGTGCAGAAGGCTCTGGACCTGATCTGCGATGAAGAAATGATCGAGAAAGCTGTGAAATGAGTGAAACCACCAACAAGCGGGCCGTTGTGGGTCTGTATTCCTTTCCCAAGAGCGGCAACACATGGCTGCGGGCGGTCATCGCTGGCGCAACCGGTATGCCCATGGGGCCCGGCGTCATGCAGAAATACGTGACTGACACGCATTTCGGCAAAGCCATGGAAAACCCCTGGAGCTTTCAGGGCACCGATTGGTATTTCTACAAGTCGCACCACGCCCAGTTGCTGACGACCGATCAGAACGACCCGCTGGTGACAGACAAGGTGGTGCACATCTATCGCCACCCGCTCGATGTCTTCATGTCCTACCTCAACTTTGTCTCGCGCAACGTATCGCCCAAAGCGGGCAAGGCGCTGCCGTTCCAATTCGACAAGGTCGAAGATCTGACACCGGAACAGCTCGAAACGCTGTTTGCAATTTTTGTCGAACACGCGACGCTGGTTCCGCAGAACAAGGTCTTTGGCAATGTGTTCACCCATGTGTCCAATTTCCGCAAGCTGGGCGAAGAGCAGCTGCCCGTTTACCAGATCCGCTATGAAGACCTCTATGACAACTTCGAGGGCGTTGTATCGGGCATGTGTGACTTCCTAGGGCTTGAGAACGTGGACATGAACACGGTGTACCGGACTGCCGATCGCCGCACCAAGCAGAACGGCAAGTTCTTCTGGAAGCGCCAAAAGGAAAACTTCCGCAACTTCCTGACAGATGAACAGGTGACACGCTTTGTGACCCGCTGGGGCGATGAAATGGCGGCGCTTGGATACGACACGGTCTGAACAGATCAGGTCAGGAAAAGGAACGGGCGATGCTGAGCAACGGCACGGCGATTTACGTTATTGGAAGAGGCCTCAACGAGGACACCTTGATCCGTCAGGGTGTCGAGGCGTTGGCCGCGTCGTTCAAGCGCGTTCTGGTGGTGATCGAAAAGGAATTCGATGACCGGTTTCGGACCATGTTCGAGGCGCTGGAAAACGTATCCTTTTTGACCTTCGCAACTTCGGTGCACACCCCCTTAGCCGGGTTTCGACAAGGTCTGCTGGCCCTGTTCGAAAAGGGTGCTACGGACGCGCCGGTTCTGGTCACTGGCAGTCACGTGTTGGGCCCGCTGTGCCCGTTGGGGCCAGAGGGTTTCGATTTGCCGGATGGCAGCGCCGTTATGGCACCCTATTGGCATGGCTGTTCGGTTGATCCACGGATCAAGTCGGGCACGGCTCCGGACCGCGCGCCACAGCTGGACTTTACCCTTTTTGCGCCGCATCTGCTGGCCGATTCAGCGTTCCAGACGTTCTGGACATCGCTCAAGCCCAGTGAAGACCCGTGGCGCGACATCGAAGACGGCGTCATCGGTCTGGCCAAGGTTCTGGAGCAGGGTGGCCACAGGGTGTCTTACCCGATGGATGATGCATTGCTGGGCTCGTCCGAGCCGCGGTATTTCGAGCCGGCCAAACTGGTTCAGGGCGGATCGCCCTGTTTGCCGGTTTCGGTGATGCTGCTTGATCCGCTGTTGCATGATCTCAGTGCAGTTGATCTGCGCGGCGCGCTCGACTGGATGCGGGACAACGCTCCCGAGGTCTATGCTGCCGCGATCCGTTTTGCCACGCGGCACGTGAAGCTTCGCGATTTCTGCACGGTGGCGGATCAGTACGAAGTGTTGCCAACACAGGCTGCCAATCCGGGCAAAGACGAATGGTCCTTTGGCCCGGTTGCCGTGTTTATCCACGCCTATTACGCCGAGATGATGCCCGAGTTCTGGGAACTGATCAGCCGTTTGCCCAATCAGGCGCATCTGTTCATCACCACGGCGACCGAAGACAACGCCGAGGCAATCCGCGCGTTTCTGGCTGATCATGACTGGCCCGAAGGCGCGGGCGAAGTCCGCGTGGTCGAACAGAACCGCGGGCGCGATATGTCATCGCTGTTCATCACCTGGAAAGACGTGGCCCTGTCCGGTCAATACGAGGTCGCCTTGCGTCTGCATTCCAAGCGCACGCCACAAGTGGCCTTGCAGGTGGGCGAAAGCTTTAAGGCGCATCTGTTTGACAACCTGATGGAAACCGAAGGCTACGTGCGCAACGTGCTGGACATGATGGAACGCGAGCCGGATATCGGTTTGGTTGTGCCCCCGGTGATCCACGTTGGTTTCGGCACATTGGGTCATGCGTGGTACAACAACAAAAGCACGCTCGCCGATCTAGCCAAGCAGATGTACATCGACGTGCCGCTGGATGACGACACGCCGGTCGGGGCCTATGGCACGATGTACTGGTTCCGGCCTGATGCCCTGTTCAAGATGTTCGACTGGGGTTGGAAGTGGGATGACTACAACGCCGAGCCGCATCATATCGATGGCGGGCTTGCGCATGTTCAGGAACGCCTGATCGCCTACGCGGTTCAGGACCGTGGTTATCGGACGATGCAGATCATGACGCCGCGCATGGCAGGGCGTTACTATGGCAAGCTCGAGTACAAGGCGCAGATGTTTGCCTCGGCGTTTGCGTCGAACAACGTGATGGATCAACGCACCGAAGTGAAAGCCAAGGGCCGCACGTGGCGCGGAGCGATCTATCGCCGCCTTCGGGAAAACTATGGCCGGATGCTCAGGCGGTGGCCACAGTCGCGGGCATTGTTGCGGCCTTTCAAGAATGCAGCTGTTGCGGTGTTGATGCGGCGCTGAACCGGTCTGGGATCAGACCAGACCGCAGGCGGCGGCGGCGGCCATGATCGCGGTTTCGGCGCTTGACTGTCTGTGCACGCCAAGCTTTCGCCACCCGGCCAGAACCGGCAAGCCACGGCGGTCCCGGAGGGCCATGAAGGCCTGTGCCAATTCCCGACTCTCTGCTGTCAGTACGTCAGGGGCAGACATGAGCGCCTCTGTGTTCTGGGTGACCCAGTCGCGGTATTGCCCGCGCCCGATCGTGGCGATCCTCGCATAGCGGGCTGCGAAACCGCGGTTGCGACCCAGCTGGTTTTCGTCGTGTTGGCGGTAGAGCATTGCAGGCTTGGGATCGTAGAGGATCTGCCCGCCAGCCCCGGAGACTACGCCATAGAGCCACCAGTCGTGATAGGCCGGGACAGGGCCCGTCGCGGCGCGGCGAGCGAGGTCGGCGGCCGCGGGATTGAGCATCATGGTGTTGGCCCCCGCAATGGACTGGATCAGCGCATTGGCAAAGCTGGGCTCGCGCGGCCACAGTGGCGATTGGGTTCGGACAATCCCTGCATCCGGGCCGATATCCGTGCGGGCGCAATAAAGTGCGGGGCCGGCGTGACCCTCCAATGCTGCCAGACCGTCGCTGAGGTGATGCGGGTACCAGATGTCATCCTGATCGCAAAACGCCACGGCGGCATCCCGGGGCAGGGGGTCTTGCTTGAGCAGTGCAAGCGCATTTGCGGCAACGCCCTGACATGGCCCGTCCAGCACATGCACCGGTTGGTCCACCTGATCGCCAAAATCCGCAACGATTGCGCGGGTGGCGTCGGTTGATCCGTCGTCTCCGACCCAGAGTTGCCAGTCGGTGTGTTTTTGGGCCGCAATTGACAACAACTGTTCGGAAAGGTGGCGCTCGCCGTTGCGAGCAGCAAGAAGGATCGCTACTGTTTTCGTCATCACTCACACGGCCTTTCGTCGCGGATGGTTGTGAGGAAGACCTGCTCATGGGGTGAGGATCGGTCTTCTGAACGCATCGGACAGGCCATTATAGGGAAGCGAAGCATGTCGCGGCCTTTTTTGCTGTTATACACGAGTTGTAGCGGTGCAGACGATCTGTCGGAACTGCTGGACGCCCATCGTTTTGTCAAGATGGGCGAAGCGCCCTACGACAAGCCCAAGGGAGACGGGTTTGTCGTTGCCGGTGAAGAACGCCGTATCAATTTTCTGAAACGGTTCTGGGCGGCGTATGAGCGGCCCATTCGCCGGGCGAATGGTTTGGCGTTGCGGATTGGCAAGACAGATGCGCATCTGGAACCGGGCAGCGCATTCATGGATGTGGTCAAATCCTTTGATCCCGCCGTGATCGTTCTGCGCGATGACAACATGATGATGCAGGCGGTTGAGCGGCTGGCAGAGGGTCGCGGCAATCCTGTTCCGATTGCGATCGAAGCGGTGCAACGCAGTCTGCAAACGGTGCGTCAGGACTATAACGCGCTGGACGATGTGGCCGAACAATTGGGTCCGGTCATGGAAGTGGCACGGGATGAAATTCATGACTCGGCCAGCTCGCTGATGGCCAGCGTTGCCAAGTTGCTGGCGCTGCCTGACGTACCCTTTGAAGGGCCCGAAGGCGGAACCGGCGCTTTGCCGTCGCTCGAAGAGTTTGTGGCCAATCCCGATCTTGTCCGGTCCTTCGCTGAAGACACTGAATTCGCGGGCTTGGTCTAGGGCCGCGCACCGCCGAGAATACAGCGGCTTTGCGAAAAATCGTTTCTAAAGTCCACATTCTGGCCAAGTCTGTGCTCTGCGGCTGACCATAGCCGTCCGTCAGGGTGTGCCTGTGTTCCATTGGAATTGCAGGAGTGCCCAGACAGTGTTGTCCTTTACCGGATTGCTTGCGCGCGGTTCGACCAGCTTTGGTACCGGTGTCGCTGATTTGCAGGTCGTCGAATATGGCGGCGAAAGCTGGCTGCTGGCGCAAAGCGCCTGGACGGCCGGTGTCACCAGCTATCAGCTGATGGATGATGGCCGGATATTTCTGCGCGATCAGCAATCCCATGCGCCGGGAACCGAGGCGTTCTACGATGGGCGCATCACCTTTGCCGATACGGCCTCGGGCCCGTTGATCCTGAGCCTCGGACACGGTGAGCGCGGTTTGCAGGCGCATGGTTTTTCCGCGTCCGGAGCGTTTTCCAGCTCTGGGTATATGCTGTCTACGGGCGGCGGATCGATTCAGGATGGCTATAGCGTCGTTGCCAACCAGCAATTCGTTTATGTGGGACAACGGGAAGGCGGCATCACGGTCTGGTCGATCAATGCCAATGGCAGCCTGTCCATGCAGCAGGAAACGCCGCGTGACGAACACCAGACCGCGCTGGCCCTGACGCAGGCCGGAACGCAGTCATTCGTGGTTTCGGTTTCGGCGACCAGCCACGCCATCACAGTCTGGCAAGTGGCGGGCAATGGCCGCTTGTCTGAACAATCACGGCTCGAAATGGCGGACGGCCCAGGGATCATGGGCCCCAATCAGATCGAAGCGGTGATATTGAACGGCACGACCTTTGTTATTGTAGGCGGCGCGCAGAGCGGCTCGCTCAGTGTTTTTGAACTGGGTTCGGATGGTCAGCTATCCCCGACGGATCACGTGCTGGACGGCTTGGAAACCCGGTTCCAGAACAGTTCGGCCCTGACCACCGTTTTGCATGACGGTCATGTTCTGGTTCTGGCTGGCGGGGCAGACGACGGCCTGTCTGTTTTCCTGTTGCTGGAAAGTGGCCAGCTTTTGCTGCTCGATACGATCGCAGATGATCTGGACAGGCCCTTACAAAATGTCGAGGCGCTGGCGGCTCATGCGTTGCCGGACAGTCTTCAGATATTCGTCAGTTCCGAGGCCGAAGACCGCATCGGACAGCTGTCCATGGATCTTTCCGATTTCGGCGATGTTCTTGAGGGCGGGGCAGGGAACGATACTTTGGTTGGTGGAGCTTTGGACGACATCCTTGTTGCCGGGGCGGGTCAGGATCGTTTGACTGGCGGGGCAGGGAACGACACCTTTGTCTTCATGGCCGCGGAAGGGCGCGACACGATTACGGACTACGAGGCCGGAAGAGACACCGTTGATCTGTCCTTGATCCCGATGCTGTATTCCAGCGATCAGCTGACGATTTCGGGCACTTCCAATGGTGCGATCATCACGATTGGCGATCAACAGATCTACATCGTCAGCGCAGACGGAACGCGGCTGGATGCGGGCGACATCACACTGGAATTTGGGCCTGCGCATTTTCTGGTCGAAGGCAGCGGGTCAAGTGGTGGCTCTGGTGGCGGCGGCTCGGGCGGTGGTGGCTATCGTCTGGTGACGGGTACCAGCGCTGACGACAGCCTGACCAGCACCGATGATAACGACAGCGTCAGCGGGTTGGGCGGTGACGACATGCTGTACGCCGGGCTGGGGGCTGACATTTTTGATGGTGGCGACGGCTTTGACACAGTCAGTTTCGCCAATGCGCAGGGCAGGGTTCTGGTTGATCTGCAGTTTGATGTCAGTGATGCGGGCTTTGCGCGTTTCTTTCAGTTCGGTGACGTGGCCGGGTTGAGCTATGCAAATACCGAGGCCTTTGTTGGCGGTGGGTTTGCCGATAATTTGCGTGGGGATGCAGGCAATGACAGTTTGGCCGGAGGCGGGGTATCGGACCGCCTTTATGGACGGGCTGGCGACGATACTCTGGATGGCGGCACCGGGGCTGATGCTCTTTATGGCAACATGGGTGCAGACATCATGACCGGTGGGCCGGACGCCGGTCGGCGGGATCGCTTTATCTATTTCAACGATCAAGAATCCGGAGTTGGCCCCGGCAACCGCGATATCATCACAGATTTTGTGCCCGGTGAGGATCGGATTGAAATCAGCCGTCTGGATGCAGACCTGACCACATTGGGCAATCAAGCGTTTGACTTCATCGGAACGTCGGGCTTCAGCGGTCAGGCCGGTGAACTGCGCTACCAGAGATCTTTTTGGGATCAGACGACGATTGTTCAGATGGATACCGATGGGGACAGACAGGCCGATTTTGAAATTGAGTTGGAGGGTGATCTGACGCTGAGCGCCAGCGATTTTCTGCTTTGACGTGAAGTGCAACTGGCCACTGTGCAATTGGATTGCTATGTCTGTGACAAATCAAACGCACAGTTATTTTTTGGGGTTGTCACATGGCATCGAACACAGTCGTCGGAAATTTCAATTACACTGGGACCAACCCGAACCTGACGGCTTTGGTGTCGGGCGCTGCGTGGCAATCCCCGAATGCAGTGGTTCCGATTGATTATTATTTCCAGTCTGGCCCAGACCCGTTCAACTTTTCCGGCATTGCCAATGGCAACCCATGGAGCAGCGTTGAACAGCAGGCGTTTAACGCAGCGGCGGCCCAATGGAATGCCGTTGCCAATATCGATTTTCGGCAGACGACGAATGAGAACAACGCAGACGCCTGGGCCTGGCAGGGTTCGGTTGCCGAAGTGGACGCTTTGGGATGGGCCGAATTCCCGGACGGCGCAGCCGTTGAACCGCTCTACATCGTGTTTGCCTATAATGCGGACGGCTGGACCACGGCCGGCCTGAACCCCGGTGGCTACGGCTATCTGACCATTCTGCACGAGATCGGCCATCTGCTGGGGCTTGCGCATCCTCATGATGCGGCGGGCGACAGCTCGATCCTGCCCGGCGTGACCAGCCCGTTTGGCAGCTATGGCACCAATAACCTGAACCAGGGCATTTTCACCGTCATGAGCTACAATGACGGCTGGCCCGAGCATTACCCGAATTTCGGCATTCAGTTCGGGGACGAAAACTATGGCTATGCGATCACGCCGGCCGCGCTCGATATTGCCGCGATCCAAGAGATCTATGGCCCCAACATGAACCACGCCACAGGCGACGATGTTTATGTTCTGCCGGATCAGAACGTGTCTGGCACGGGTTGGTCTTCAATCTGGGATGCGGGCGGCACCGACGAATTCACGGCCGAAGGAAGCACGCGCGATTTCAACATCGATCTGCGTGAAGCGCCGCTGACGGGCGCGAATGCAGGTGGCTACGTTTCGTTTTCCGAGGGTATCTTTGGCGGCATGACCATTGCCAACGGTGTGACGATTGAAAATGCGACCGGTGGTGACGGCAACGACACCGTGCGGGGAAATGATGTCGACAACGTTCTGATGGGCAATGGCGGAGATGACAGCCTGATCGGATCGGACGGTGATGACACGCTGGACGGCGGCGCCGGTGGCGACGTGCTGGATGGCGGCGCCGGACGTGACGTTGCCTCTTATGAATCGGCGACCCGGTCGGTGCGTGTTGACCTGCAGAACGATGCGCTGATGTTCAACGATGCGGTTGGCGACACCTTTATCGATATCGAAGTGTTCCAGACGGGCAGCGGCGTTGACCAGCTGCGCGGCGATGCTGGCGACAATGAATTCTACACAGGCGGTGTGTCCGACCGTCTTTACGGCCGCGCAGGCGATGACCTGTTGTTTGGCGAGGCGGGGGCAGACGCCTTCTACGGCGGGCTTGGCGCGGACATCATGACCGGCGGCGACGATGCCGGACGGCGCGATCGCTACATCTACTTTAACGCGGCTGAGACCGGTGTTGGCACAGGCAACCGTGACGTGATCACGGACTTTGTTTCAGGCGAAGACCGTATCGAGATTTCGCGCATCGACGCGGATTTGACGACCGGTGGCAAGCAGGGGTTCAATTTCATCGGCGACGCGGCCTTTACAGGCACGGGCGGTGAGCTGCGCTATGAACAGACCGGAGGCAATAC
>JAHDIS010000074.1:10609-18954 GCA_020630695.1 Paracoccaceae bacterium
GGCGATGGTGCCGCTGATTTCGAAATCGAGCTGACCGGAACCATGGATCTGATCGCGAGCGACTTCCTGATCTGATCAGCCGGTTTTCCCGGTTTTCGTGAATCCTTCGTAAAAAACGACACCTCAGTGAGGGAGTCGGCCGTTAACCTATTGATAGGATGCCGATCTCTGTTAGGTCTTAACGCAGGGGCAATTGTTTTGCCCACAAGTTATTGACTGACTATCGGGGACAAAATGACCACATATACTTATTCGGGCTTTTCGGCCCAGTTCAACGACAACGACACGGTTTCTAATGTATCACCCGCGACGATCCATGTGACTGTCGCAGACAGCCAGACCACCTTTTCCTATAGTGTGACGGGATCAGAGGCGAATTCTCTGGACGATGTGTCTATCTTGACGCCGGTCTACACTATTCGCCTTGAACGACCTGGTGAGGCGGACATCGTTTTGACGACAACTGACCTTGCGACAACCGGGTTCTCGGTTGGGCAGGTTGTTCATTCCAGCGGCACCAGCCAGATCATGAGCGTGAGTGTCGATCTTGGTGGATCCAACAATCAGGATTTTGTCATCCAGTTGGGTGGTGCTGAACTGCCTATTATTTCGAACCAGTTCCAGCTCGAACAATTCATGGCTGGTATTGCGGGTATCAGTGGTGTGCCAAGCGGACCTTTTGCAGCGGGGCAGAACATCAGCTTTATGGCACCGCCAACGGCAACCCGTAGCGAAAACGACACAATTGTCGGAACGGACGGCAATGACACGCTCGAAGGTGGCGCGGGCAATGATTCCATCGATCCGGGGGCCAATGATGGCTATGATCGTATTGATCCCGGTGTGGGGAATGACACCGTTGATTTTTCGGCCAGCACCGAAGGCAATTTCTATGATCTGGACTTTGGCGATCTGACCAATGCGCTGGACGTTGACATCGACCTAAGCGCAAACACCGGCACCATTGCCGCCGGATCAGAAGGCACCGATACCCTGATTAATCCTGCGCGCGCCGCAAGCTGGAACACCGGTGATGGCCTTGGCTTGATCGCGGGTGATACGGACGACAGCTTTACTGTCACCAATGTTACTGAAAGCTGGGTTGGTATCGCGTCGGGTGCAGGCGATGACACCTTTGATTTCAACATCGCCAGTGGTGGCATCATTCGCATTGCTTTGAACTTTTCCGGCGATGGTGATCCAACGCAGGCCGCCGACGTGAATGTCGCGGCTGGCGTGATTAACAATGACGGTTATGGCGATACTGACAGCATCACGGTTGCGGGTGAAGGCCGGCTGGAATTCCAGCTGACTGATTTCTCGGACACCTTTATTGGCTGGGATGGCCGCGATCGTGTTATCCCGGGCGGTGGCAATGACACGCTGGATGGCGGCGATGGCTTCGACACGCTTCGATTTGACCGCAGCCAAGTCGATGCTGTTCAGGTTAATCTCGAAGAGGGCACCGCAACCGGTAACTGGAATGGCACGCCTTTCTCGCATTCCTTCTCGAACTTCGAAGAAGTACGCGGGTCACGCGATGGCGACGACCTGTTGATCGGTGACGATCAGTTCAACGTTCTTGAGGGCCGCGGCGGTAACGATACGCTGGACGGCAATGGCGGCGAGGATGAACTCTATGGTGGCGAAGGCGATGATACATATGTCATCGACAGTTCCGACAGCACCGGTGAGTTGCACATTTTCGACGACAATTCGGGCACCAACACAATTCGCGTGCTGGATTTCCCGGGGCTGGATGTTGGTGACTTCTACGACGATGGCACGGGTGATCTGGTGCGCATCTCCAACGCGGGTCAGACGACCACCATCCATGGCGGTACCTCGGCTGTTCAGGTGGTGGAATGGACAAACTCGGATCAAACCGTTGTGGACAATACGCTTGATCTGATCACCAACATCAACGATGCCACCCGGTCGAACTATGTATTCGCCGGGACACAGTTGTCTGAAACCGTGGTCGCGCCCGAGTTTGCCGATACCGGCTGGGCCGAAGTCTATCTGAGTGATGGCGACGATACCTTTGTTGCAGCGGACGGCTACACGGCCTTTGCAAGCATGGGGCAGGGCAATGACACCATGACCGGTGGCACCGGCGCTGACTGGGCCCGTGGTCAGGATGGCGATGACAGCCTGTCGGGCTTTGAAGGCAACGACACGCTGATCGGCGAAGAAGGCAACGATACGCTTCGCGGCGGCGATGACGACGACCGTCTTTATGCTCAAGGTACCGGTGCGGACCTGCTGGATGGCGGAAACGGCATCGACGAAGTCAACTACTCCTTTTCCGATGGCCGTGTTCTGGTCGACTTCCAGAGCGACACATCGGGCGCAGGCTTTGCCCGCTTCTTCACCGAAGGGGCCGGTTCCGGCGATACATTTGTCGATATCGAAAACGCCGTGGGCGGCAACTATGCCGACAACCTGCGCGGCGACTCGGGTGCCAACGAGCTTGACGGTGGCGGTGTGTCCGACCGGCTTTATGGCCGCGCGGGCGACGATACGCTGGATGGCGGCACCGGCGCGGATGCGCTCTATGGTAACGCCGGCGCAGATGTGATGACGGGTGGGCCGGATGCGGGCCGGACGGACCGTTACATCTATTTTAATGCTTCCGAAACAGGTGTGGGCAGCGGCAACCGTGACATCATCACCGACTTTGTAAGCGGAGAAGACCGGATCGAAATCCGCCGGATCGACGCTGATATTACCACTGGTGGTCGTCAGGGCTTTGACTTTATCGGGGACACTGCCTTTAGCGGCACCGCGGGCGAGTTGCGCTACGAACAGATCGGTGGCAACACCATTGTTCAGGCCGACCGCGACGGTGACGGTGCAGCCGATTTCGAGATCGAGCTGACCGGATTGATGGACCTGATAGAAAGCGACTTCTTTATCTAAAATGCCGCCCCACGCCGCTGACCCGGCGTGGGGCTTTTTCCTGTATTGGGTGATGGTTTGAACATTTCAATCGATAGCTTTGGCGGTTCGCTGCAATCTGTATTTTTCGGAGAGCAAGACACGCTGGACTACATAATATTTTCAGACGGTATCCTGACGGCTTCAATCCCCGTCAGTTTCTACGTTTCAGATGACGATATTCTGGATGCCGGTGACCAGCTTCTGGGAACGGTTCAGGCCGAGTTCAATGGATCCTCAGTTGCAGTGGCTGACCTGATTGTGCCTGCTCAGGCGGTTGAACCGGGACGCTACAATCTGATTGTTGTGGCCGAGGTGCCGCCCGAACTGAACGACACCGATCCGACCGATAATATTCGCACGGACATATCCTACTCCGTGTCTGACGCGCGCCCGGATATCACGGTTACAGGAGACGCCTCGCAGACCGCCGAGGGCCGCACCGGGCAGGACGTGTCCTATGAGGTCACGATCACCAACAACGGCATCGGGGCAGTCAGCGGTGTGCTTTATATGCACTTCTCAGAAGATGGCGTTTTTGACGAAGACGATCGCTATATCACGTTCGAATTTGTACGCGATCTGGAGCCGGGCGAAAGCCGCACCGTCGATCTTGGCCGTGAATTGACACAGTTCGACCCAACGGGATCGTTTACCGTATTTGCCGAATTCACACCTGACTTTGACGTTGAACTGGACAAGTCTGACAACACCGCGGCTGTTGGCACCATAGATGTATTGGAGCCGCAGCCGGACCTGAGTGTTTTCTCAATGACGCCTTTGACAGTGTACTCGTCCGCTCGGGATTTGGCGGTTTGGCTCGTTCAGTTTCAAAACAATGGTGGTCTTGAATACTCCGGTTCGATTGATGTTTCGATCTATGCCTCGGAAGACGCGGTTCTGGACGAAAACGATGTCTTGTTGACCAGCGTTACGTCGGCACCGTTTCAGTTGGCCGCCGGCGACAGTACCTTTTTGGAAACCAGCTATTCTGATCCAAGTTTGTTTTACAGTTATTATCTGGAAGGCACGATCAACGGTCATGAAGTATACTTTATTGCTGATGTACAGCCGACCGCAGGGAGTGGGGGGCAAGATTTTGATTTGTCCAACAACATGGCGGTTCGGGCGTGGTCGGATTCCCCGATCAACAATGAAATCCCGTTCATCTTTTCCGGGGATGCGGCGGTTGAAGACGGCTCGAATGTGAATGACTGGATTATCGGTCGCAGCGTCCCGCAGGTTTTGTCAGGACGGGCAGGAAACGACCAGATCAACGGTGAAGGTGGCGATGACACCATTGACGGGGGCCCAGGGAATGACAGCATCAACGGCGGCACAGGAGCGGATCAGATCGACGGCGGCGACGGTATTGATCTGGTGTTCTTTGCGACCAACAGCGGCCGAATTCTCGTCGATCTGCAAACCGATGTGAGCGGCGCTGGCTTTGCCCGCTTTTTTGAACACGGTGCCGCAGAAGGCGACACCTATACCGGGATCGAAAACGTGCGCGGTGCCGAGGCCGCTGACAACCTGCGCGGCAACAGTGCCGACAACGTGCTAGAGGGGCGCGGGGTCAGCGACCGGCTGTATGGTCGGGCAGGGGATGACACGCTGGATGGCGGCACCGGGGCCGATGCGCTTTATGGCAACCGGGGTGCGGACGTCATGACCGGCGGTGACGATGCCGGACGGCGAGACCGTTTTATCTATTTCTCGGCGGACGAAAGTGGCGTTGGCGATGGTGCGCGCGATGTGATTACGGATTTCGTCTCAGATGAAGACCGGATCGAACTCAGCCGGATCGATGCAGACGTAACCCTTCGTGGCAAACAGGGTTTCGACTTCATTGGTGATACTGCTTTCAGCGGTACAGCCGGGGAACTGCGCTATGAGCAGGTGGGCGGCAACACCATTGTACAGGCCGACCGCGATGGCGACGGCGCTGCCGATTTCGAGATTGAGCTGACCGGAACGATGGACCTGACGGAAAGCGATTTTCTGATCTAGCCCGATACAGGCCGTGTTCTGGCAGGATTGCGGCTGAAACAAACGCAAGGAGTACCCATGCCTACCATTCGTGTTGATGGAGATCTGGACACCCGATTGGATCAGTTTCTGTTTGTGATGACGGATGGAACGCTGCGGGACACAGTTTTTGGTTTGGTTTTCAGATCCAGCACCACCGGCGGCGTGACGGTTGACGGGACTGATCTTGAGATCATGCAATCCGGCCCGCATTTTATCGAAGGCACGGTTGAGTCCTTTGAGCTGGCGGAATTTGTTGGCGGTGATCCGAACAATATCGCCCGGCCTCTGACGATCTCGGGTTTGTCCGAAGATGCGACCCGGCTGTTCTTTTTGATCGAACGGACAGAGACAACGAATGTTGGAGCCTTCGACACGCAGGTTTTCCAGTCCGTTCTGCAAAACAATGACTGGACCATTCTGGGCGGCGACGGGGATGATATCCTGATGCCAACCCCGATCCTGACACTCAGTGGTTCGGATTGGGTGCAGGGTGGCGCAGGCAACGATAGCCTTGAGGCTGGTGCCGGGGATGACACGCTGACAGGTGGTGACGGCAACGACACCATTGCGGATTCCGATGGGAATGACAGCCTGAGTGGTGGCGCCGGAGAGGACCTTCTGGTCCTCGACGGAACTGGCGGCGCGGATACCTTTGATGGTGGTGACAGCACAGACACACTGCGGTCTGATTTCACCGGGATTGCAGCGGATTCCTTTGTGCTTGAGATCAATCTCGCGGCAGGCACGATCACAGGGTCAGGCGGGCTAGGGCCGGGCAGCGACACGATCATGAATGTCGAGAATGTCGAAGCCGTTGGCCCGCTGGCGGACATCCTGATTGGGGATGATCAGAACAACAGGCTTTTGGCTGACGAAGGCGACGACCTTCTGCAAGGTGGGGCCGGAGCAGATACGCTGCTGGGCGGCCCGGGCGATGACACGCTCGACGGTGGCGGCGGTGCGGATGAGATCAATGGCGGCGATGGCTATGACATTGCCAGCTATGCATCAGCAGATCGCTCTGTCCGGGTCGATCTTCAGATCCCCGCGATCAGCTTCAACGACGCGGCGGGCGACACGTTTATCAGCATCGAAGAATTCCAGACCGGCGACGGCATCGATCAGCTGCGCGGGGATGCGGGCGACAATATCTTCCGCACGGGCGGCGTTTCAGACCGCCTTTATGGCCGGGCTGGCGATGACATGCTCTTTGGTGAGGCAGGCGCGGATGCCTTCTACGGCGGGCTTGGCGCGGACATCATGACCGGCGGAGATGATGCCGGACGGCGCGACCGCTACATCTATTTCAACGCGGCTGAATCGGGCGTGGGCGATGGCAACCGAGACGTGATCACTGACTTTGTCGCGGGTGAGGATCGCATTGAGCTGAGCCGCATCGACGCCGACATCACGCAGGGCTTCAAGCAGGGCTTCGACTTCATCGGCGACGCGGCCTTCACCGGCACGGGCGGCGAGCTGCGCTACGAGCAGGTTGGTGGCAACACCATCGTGCAAGCCGACCGCGATGGCGATGGCGTGGCGGATTTCGAGATTGAGCTGACCGGGATCATGGACCTGACGGAAAGCGATTTTCTGATTTGATTCCATGAAAACAGCGGCGTGTTGACACCACTGCCCGCCGCTGCAATCCTCAGCTCCAATTATTTTTGACCAAGAAATTTCGAGTTGAGGGGTGATCTGTATGGCAGCATCACAACTGTTCGCGCCATTCGTCGCGACTACGCAAACCGGTGGACCCCAGCGGCATCCAGACATTTCCACCGCGCCGGACGGCAGCGTTGCGATGGTTTGGGAATGGGAAAACAATGACCGAGGCCGGGTTTTACTGCGGATATTCGAACCGGACGGCTCTCCGCGCACAGGCGAAATCCGCGTAGACATTCCGACAGACCACTCAGCCGGCAACCCGGCTGTTCTGGTTCTCACTTCGGGCGTTATCGCGGTTGCCTGGCTGGATCAGGCGACAGACGGCGGGCCGATCAACTACATGCTTCGGCTTTATGACGCAGAGGGCAATCCCCTCAGCGATCCGATCACCGTTATGCCCGCCCAACAAACCCGCTTTTTGAATGATGGGCTCGATCTTGCGCAGCTATCCGACGGTACGATCATCTATGTCGGCGAAGGCATATCCGACGGGCAAAGCCAGAATGCCGGGATCGTCTTTCGCCAACTCGATCAGAATGGCGCGGCCTTGGGCGACATCCAATTGGCCTTTGATCGGGATTTCGTATCGGAATACCACCCCCATGTCGCTGCGCTTGAAAACGGTGGTTTCGTCATCACAGCGTCCGGGGATATTGTTGAAAGCAATTTTGCGGTCAACACCTATGACTTTCAGGTCTTTGGGCCGGACTTGCAGCCCGTTGACGTGACGCTGCCCTCCTTTGAAATACCTTCAGGTTACTTCGGCGGCGCGCACGCTCCGCACGCCGCGGGATTGGTTGGCGGAGGGCTGGCTTTTGCCGTGAACCTCTATGATGATTTCGGAGAACCGGATGGTGTTTCCATCGTGACACTGGATGCATCCGGCAATCCCGGCAATCACGGACTGTTCCAGACCTTTGGGGACGCGGGCGCGCAGCTGCGTGGCATCGTCGGCACACCAGACGGAGGGTACGCGGCACTGCTGGTCGTGACAGATGCGGGATTTGAAGACAGTCTTCGCTATCTGCGTGTGGATGCCGCAGGTGATGTGGTGATCGACACGCCAATCGACGTTCCCACCAATGACATCGATGTTGGATCGATCGCGCTGGCCCCGGATGGACGGATCTATGTCGCTCAATCCGTGCGGGCGAACACATCGGGAATAGACAACGATGTCTATCTGACGGGCTTCGGGCCTGATTTGTTTGGAATTGATCTGGGCGAGGACATGCTCGTGCCGCAACGCGGACCCGGTGAAATCAATGGCCAAGGCGGCACAGACACCGCAAATTATTCAAATGCTGGCGGACGCGTTTTGGTTGATCTCGATCGCGATGTCAGCGGAGAAGCCTTTGCGCGTTTCTTTGAGGATGGCGCTGCCAGCGGCAACCGTTTCGTGTCCATTGAGAACATCATAGGCGGGGATCATGCCGACAACCTGCGTGGCGATAGTGGTGCAAATCACATTGCCGGTGGCGGCGTATCTGACCGGCTGTACGGCCGCGAAGGCAATGATACGCTCGACGGTGGTTCAGGTTTTGATGCGATCTTTGGCAACAATGGCGCAGACACGATGATTGGCGGCAGCGGTGCGGACCGTTTCATTTTTTTCCGCGCCTCTGACTCAGGTGTCGGGGATGGCAACCGCGACGTGATCACTGACTTTGTCGCGGGTGAGGATCGCATTGAGCTGAGCCGCATCG